>JAZSJF010000379.1:0-3177 GCA_045534195.1 Clostridia bacterium
ACAATTTATGAAATCCAATACAATATATAAGCATTTTTTATTATATTCAAGCATAAGACAAAACCGCCTCCCTGATTGGGAGACGGTTTGAATAAATTATTTGATTATTGTACTTGGAAGACTTTCAAGTGCTACAGATGATTTGTAATTTATAAGTTGTAAATCCTTGATGTCTACATTCTGCACACTTCCGCCAAGTCTTACTGATACAGTTGAATTTATATCAATTCCCTTGAAAGGCATATAGCAAGTTACCCAGTCGGAGCCTTTTACTTCTGTGAGATTGAACAATGCTTTTGCATATTTGCCTTCTGCATTTGACTGCACCTGCCATTTAAGATACGGTGTACCTGAATTTACCTTTACCTTGAATGTAAGTATACATACATCATCTTTTGAGATTAAATCATCAAGAGTTTTTTCGAAAGTAATCATTAAGTTCTGGTCTTTTTCCGGAGTTGCAGTTACATTTAAACTGAGTATTCCGTCTTTTAATTCATAAGAACCGTATTTCTTTGCAAATGTGTATTTCATATTTGCAAAATCGTTTGAAGAAAGAACAACTTCACCGCCTGAAGGAAGGGTAGAGTCAACAGGAATTTCAACCTTTGTTTCTTCTTTTTTAGGCTCTTCTTTTACTTCTTCTTTGGTTTCAGGATTAGTTGCAGGTACAAATACATCTGTATTTGTATTGTCAACTACATCTTCTTTGGCTGTTTTTTCGCCTTTGATTGCGGCATACATTGTATCGTCGATATTTACTTCAAGTAAGTTTTCGTATCCTTTGTGGAATGCCGCCATAAGTTTCTTGCTCTTGACCTTTGCATCAACTGTCACATCATAGTTTCCGTAGAATCCGCGGATAGTTGCTTCACCATTTGCGTCTGTTGTAACTGTTGCATTGTGTGTATATAACTTGTTGTAGATGATGTCTATCATCATTTCACCACAAGGCTTGATTCTGCCGTCATAGTCCATAAAGCATTTATCAGTGATGCCTTCGCTTGATGCAGAGTAAGTCTTGAATCCCCACAGATAAATACCCTCGAAATGTTCGTTTGCAAGTGCAGCGATAAACAAATCTCTTGTATAGTTAGCGTCGTAGATTTCGTCGCCTGAATTCATACCGAATTCTGTGAGCATACTTACTGCACCGTAATTGTCATAGAATTCATTGTACATTCCGTCATTTGCAGTAGGTGCGATATATGCGGTTGAGCCGTGTCCGTGAATACCTATTGCATCAAAGGAATTCTCATTTTTCTTAAGATTTGTAAGAATTGGATTGATTTCCAGTTTTCTCTTCGCAGGATCAATAAGGGTGGTTGTGTCTGTAAAGCAGAGTTTGGCATCGGGATTTACTTCTCTTGTCCATTTGAATATCTTATCGTAATATTCAGGACCGATTGTATTGTAGTAACTTACACCGTAACACATTACATCGTTTCCTGCACTGTCTTTGTATACTCTGTCTGTTTTGTATGCAACAGAAATTTCGTTTGTAACATCTATTTCGTGGAATTCACCTGCAAAAAGGTCTGAAATTCTGTATATCCAGCCTTTGGTTCTTTCATCTACATAGTCCATATTTCCTTCTTTGATAGCCATTACTACATCATCAGGAATAAGTCTTTGGGTGGATGAGTGCATATGTCTGTCATAAAGGATAGCATGGTCTCTTAAGTAGAGAGCACCAAGTTTCTTAGCTTCAGTCATATTTGTTCTTGCTTTATCGTTGTTGTCGTTTTCAAAGGTACCCCATTTCATATTTGATTCCATAACGGTACCGTTGAAATATTTTGAAAATGCTTCTTTGTATTCGTCTTTTTTTGCCAGACCAATCTGATACACAGAACCGAATGGGAGTTCTGATTCATACATATCAAATGTAACTTTTGCATTTGGAACAGGGTTTCCTGAAGCGTCTGTTACTTTGATTTTGAAATCGCCTTTTCTTATTTGCTCGATTCTCTTTTCGGCTTCTTTTCTCCATGGTGCATCAGGTTCCAATTCCTGTGTACCTGAACCAAAGTAAGATGGAAGCATAAAGTCTCTCGGAAGTTCCTGACCGTAGTTGAGAATCTTAAAGTCTGTGATTTCCACAGTCTGTGGTGCAGGGCAGTAGCCGAGTCTGATACCAAAGTCTGTGTGGTCGTCCTTCATAACTGCAGGTACATACATAGTCTGCCATTTGTCTGTTATAAAGAACTGTTGCCAGATAGTCTTGGCGTATTTTACCTTTTCCTGAAGGTATGTCCATATTGTACCTGTAGATGCAGCGCCTCTTCCTGAGGAGTCTCCGCCTTCGGTAAGTCTTGCTTTGAATGTAAGAAGTACATTGTCTCCGGCTTTGAATCTGTCTTTTAAGAAATCGCCGTAGTAGAGTACATGCTGATTTTTTGCGGGGGGAACAGTTGTAGTAACTGCTCTCATTGCTCTCTTTGAGTTTATTTTTTCATCATTTATATCAAAGATTTCAAATTTACCAAATGAGTTTTCTGTTGATTTTTTGTCTTCTGAAAGGGATGCTCTGTCAAGAAATTCATCATTTGACATAATTTCTGTTGCCGCACCGTAAAGTGACAAATCATCATTGTTTGTAACGGTATCTGAGTCGCCTTCAAGGAAAATCCAGTCGCCAAGTTCTGATGATTTTGTAAATTCCTTTGGAATAGGTCTGTGGAATCTTGAATCAAGGTGTGCAAGTTTGTCTGACACTGCTACTTCCTTAAGATAATCGGAAGTGATTTCCACAGTTCTTGTATCATTGTTCCAGTTAACTGTTTCACCGAAGGATTCTGCAATGAATCTTACAGGAACCATTGTACGGGAATTGATAATCTGTGCAGGAACATCAAGTTTCTTTTCCTGCTCTACACCGTCCACATAGTAAGAGTCAGAATTGATTCTGAGTTTGATGTGTGTGTTATCTCTTGCGCCGACAACGGTCTTTGTAGCATCAATCCAGGTGATTTCTGCACCAAGAGCCTCATAAATACCTCTCATAGGTACAAGTGTTCTGCCGTTTATGATTACGGGCATCACATCATAGTGTTGTTCTACACCGTTGATTACAACCTTGATTCCGTCATCTGCAAGTGCAGGTACGCAAAACATCGATGCAATCAGTGTTACCATAAGCAGTAATGATAATAGTTTTTTCATATTCGTTCTCCT
>JAZSJF010000080.1:0-7699 GCA_045534195.1 Clostridia bacterium
CGCCATGGCTCCGATCCGACTTTACTGAAATCTGGAATCCCATACACTTTCCGTCACCATACTTGTCCCCTTTACTGTTGTAAGAAGCGCCACCATAGGAGGCTGAAGGTCTGTAGGGAATCCGGGATACGGAAGAGTCTTTACATTGATTTTTGAAAGTTCTGCATTCTCTGCATTTACCCTTATCTCTCCGTCACCCTCTTCTACCTTCACACCCATTTCAACAAACTTGGATGTAATGGCTTCCAGATGCTTTGTGACTACATTTTTTATAAGAACATTTCCTCTTGTGGCAGCAGCCGCAAACATATATGTGCCTGCTTCTATCTGGTCAGGTATTACTTCATACACACCGCCATGGAGTTTCTCCACACCTTTGATTTTGATTGTATCGGTACCTGCACCTTTTACCGATGCCCCCATGGAGTTTAAGAAATTGGCAACATCAACAATGTGAGGCTCTTTTGCCGCATTCTCAAGGATAGTTGTTCCCGGAGCAAGGACTGCACCGAGCATAACATTGATTGTAGCACCAACAGATACTATATCAAAATAAACGTGTGCCGCCTGAAGATTTTCACCTTCTACTTCCACACAACCGTTCTTTATCTCCACCTTACACTTCATGGCTTCAAAGCCCTTCTGATGCTGGTCGATAGGTCTGATTCCGAAATTACATCCGCCCGGAAGTGCAACACTTGCTCTTCTGAATCTTCCGAGAAGTGCACCTATAAAGTAGTAAGATGCTCTCATACGGGATGCAAGTTCTTTTTTTGCAATATATGTATCAAGTTTTGTAGAGTCTATCTTCACACTTGTAGGTGAAAGTCTTTCTACCTTTGCACCAAGTGCTTCAAGCATTTCAAACATAAGATTAACATCTTTGATATCAGGAATATTTTCAAGTACACATTCACCTTCTACAAGTAATGTAGCGGGAATGATAGCCACTGCGGCATTTTTTGCACCGGAAATTTCCACCTCGCCTTTAAGAGGTTTTCCACCGGATATAAGAAATTTTTCCATACTTACCCCCTGATTTGCTCTATATAATCTATAATTACACAAAATCTGTCTATTCTATTATATTATACCACTATATTTATGAAATTTAAAGTATTATTTTTATTTTTTTCAAAAAATTTTCAACAAAAAAAGAAGTATAAAAACATTGATTTCTATACTTCTTTTTTGAAATTATTTAATTCTGATTTATCAGTTCCAAAGCCTTTTTCAGTTGCAAGTCATCATTATAAGGTATATCCGAGATGCTGACACCGTCATACTTTTCGGAAAGTTTCACTTCATAGTCGGGAGATACTCCTATTTCGTGGATACAGGTATTATTTGGTGTATAATACTTAGCGGTGGTAAGTTTCACTGCGGTTTCATCACCAAGGTCATATATTGACTGAACAATACCTTTACCGAATGTAGTAACACCCACTATCTTTGCAACGCCGTTTTCCTTCAGTGCTGCACAAAAAACTTCCGATGCACTGGCACTGTTTTCATTTGCAAGTATATATACGGGAAGTTTGATATTATTTTTGTCCTCCGCCTTATATACTGCTTCATCTCCCGATTTGTCCCTGATAGTAAGAATAATTCCTTCATCAAGCACTCTGTCTGTTACCTGAAGTACTGCTTCCAGTGTGCCGCCTGGGTTATTTCTCACATCAAAGATGAATCCTTTTACATTTTTATTAAGAAGATTATCAACTGATTTTTCAAACTGTTCTCCGGTAGTGCCTTCAAAGGAACTTATACGGATATAACCGATGTTTCCGTCAAGAATTTTCTCTGATACTGTAACAGTTTCTACTTCTTCCCTTTTTATATTGAAGGTAAGTTCCTTCCCTTCCCTTGATATTACAACGGAAAGGTTGTCGTCTTCTCCTCTTTTGTCACTGCCTCTGATAATGGCTATTGCATCATTATAACTTTCGGCATTTACATCCACACCATTGACTTTTTTTATGATATCACCCGATTTGATACCCGCTTTACTCGCCGGTGTTTCGGGGTTGACTGTGATTACGGTCACATCCTGGTCATAGAGAGAAACCACCACACCGATACCCTTATATTTCCCATCCTGTGTTTGTCTGTAGGATATATATTCCGATTTGGAAATATATTCTGTATACACATCATCACAAGCCTTGAGATAGCCTTCCAGTGCACTTTCCTCCAGTTCCTCCTTATTGTAATCAAAGATGAAACTGTTTTCCACAAGGGCTTCTATCTTATTAAGTTTTGTATTCAGACTGTTATTTGACAAAAATCCGCCGAAATAAAGTCTGGCACCTATCAAAATGAAAAACAGGGCTGTAACATAAAATGTTACAACCGCTGTTATTACTATGTGTCGTTTTTTCATTCAAAAACCCGTCTTTCTTAACCCTGAACATATGGCAGAGGATTTACCGCACTTCCGTTTACTCTCACTTCGAAATGAAGATGAGGTCCCGTACTTGCACCTGTAGATCCTACATAACCGATAACCTGTCCCTTTGCCACAGTCTGTCCTACACTTACTGCATTCGATGAATTGTGAGCATAGAGTGTCACATATCCGCCGCCGTGGTCAACCATAATATAGTTGCCATAACCGCCGGTATTAAAACCGGATACGATTACCGTACCTGCATTTGCGGCATAAATAGGCTCACCCATTCTTGCACCGATATCCACACCTGAGTGGAATCTCTGAGAGCCGTAAATAGGATGAATTCTGTATCCGTAATAAGATGTAATCAACTGTGTATTTGTTGGGAACAAAAACTTCCCGCCTACAAACTTTGAATTTGAAGAAGTATTCTTCCTTGCCTGTGCCCAGGCTTCTTCTTCTATCTGTCTCTGTTTCTGATACTCTGCTTCAAGTTGGTCGATTTCGCCGAGAATCTTCTTTCTCACATCCTGATTCTGCTGAAGTTTACGCTCCAGTTCGGCTTTCTGACTTTGCTCCTGAGCCTTCATTGTTTCAAGTTCTTCTTTCTGTTTTACAAGTTCATCACGCTTAGCCTGAATTTCATCTCTCTTTGCTTTTAGTTCTTCCCAGAGATTGTTATCATATTCAGCAACTGCATTTACAATCTCCATTCTTTCGAGAAGATCGGAAAAAGAGCCCGAATCCAGAATAATCTCAAGATATGAAGTTTCTCCCTGTTCTACCATAAGTTTCACTCTGGTAAAGTAATTCTGTTCCTGAATATTGCATTCTTCTATGGCAATCTCAAGTTCTTTTTCGATAACGGCGATTTCTCCTTCTTTTTTGCCGATTTCTTCGCCGTAGGCTTCTATATCCCTGATACTCTGCTTGATTTCTTCAGCAAGTTTATCTGCTTCTGTTTTATTTTTATTAAGTTCATTCTGTTTTTTGTTTTTTTCCTGTTGTATCTGGCTTGAGGATTTTGCAGCAAAAGCAACACTGCTGAGTACTACAGATCCGATTATTACTCCTATAAATGCCACAAGAGCAATCCAGGACAAAACTCTTTTTATCACTGTATTCTGCATAATCACAGTCCTTTCAAAAATTTAAGGTATTATACACTGAGATACCTTCTGATTGATACAAAACTTCCTATACTTCCAAGTCCTGCACCGATGATGAGATAAGATGAAACAAGTATCCATCTTAAATATTCAAAAGGTTCCATCGAAATAACACTGCTTGAAATTTCAAATCCGCCCATAAAATTATAGAGCACAGTATATCCGTATGCAGTGGCAAAATATGCAATAGCCGCGGATATAATGCCTACTATCATACCTTCAATGACAAATGGACCTCTTATATATGCATCTGTTGCACCCACATACTTCATAATGTTGATTTCTTTTCTTCTGGAATGAAGTGTAAGTTTGATTGTGTTTGAAATAATAAACACGCTTATAAATGCAAAGAGAACTACAATCCATATGGATATTCTCTTTATAAGATTTGTCACTGAGCGGACTTTTTCCATAAGTTCAAGTTCACTCTTTACACTTGTGACACCGTCAATTGTTTCAAAGTATTTTATAAGGCTCTTTGCCTGACCGATATCCTTGAGTGTAACGGTAAATGAACTGTCTATAACTGTATCGGGAACTCCTTCAAAACGTTCAAGTTCGCCGGGAGTAAGTTTCTCTTTGAATCTGTCAAATCTTTCTTTACCTGTTTTGTACTCAATATCAGTAAGTTGCTCATTCTTTTTTTCTATCTGAGCCCTGATTTCTTCTATAACATATGGATCATCAATACAATATGAAATATTGATTTCTATCTGACACTGTTGTTCAAGTTTCTGTCCCATATAGTTTGCATTCATAGTGAGAACTATAAACACACCGAATATAAAAAGACAAAAAGTAACAATAAGCATTGACGCTATTGTCATAAGGGGATTTTTTATCATAGAGGACACTGCATCGCCTACAAATCTTGAAAAATTTCTAATTAGTCGCATATGTGTAGCCCCCCTTCGATTCATCTCTTGAGATACATCCCTTTTCAAGTTCTATAACACGCTTCTGCATAGAGTCAACTATCTTTTCTGCGTGAGTAGCCATTATAACTGTTGTACCGGATATATTGATATTCTCGATAATCTGCATAATTTCCGTAGCAGTTTCGGGATCAAGATTTCCTGTAGGTTCATCTGCAATAAGGATAGAAGGTCTGTTTACAATGGCTCTGGCAAGAGCAACTCTCTGTTGTTCGCCGCCGGACAACTGCGACGGATACATTTTGCCTTTTTCTGCAAGACCAACCATTGCCAGTACCTTTGGAACTGTATTTTTTATTTTTCTATTTGAAGCACCTACTATTTCCATTGCATAAGCAACATTTTTGAACACATTTTTGTTGGGCAACAGTCTGAAATCCTGAAATACCACACCTATATTTCTTCTGAAATAAGGTACTTGTCTGTGTTTCAGTTTGCTCACATCTATATCATTGATGAGTATAGTCCCTGATGAAGCAACTGCTTCTCTAAGCATAAGTCTGATCATGGTAGATTTACCTGCTGCACTGCTGCCTACCAAAAAAACGAACTCACCTTTTTTCACTTCAAAACTTACATCATCCAGTGCTTGTACCCCGTTTTCATAAACTTTGGAAACGTTCTGAAATTTTATCATTAGTTAATCACCTCAGATTATATCGGTATTTGACTGAAGGTATTTGTTTACCATCATCGCCACCTTGAATATAATTGCCTGGTCAAAAATACGAAGGTCCAGACCTGTTATTTTTTGTATTTTGTCAAGTCGGTACACAAGTGTATTTCTGTGTACATAAAGTTGTCTTGATGTTTCAGATACATTAAGATTGTTCTCAAAGAACTTCTGAATAGTAAAGAGAATTTCCTGGTCAAGTTCTTCTATTGAACCTTTTCTGAACACTTCACCAAGAAACAGTTCGCAAAGAGTTGTAGGAAGTTGATAGATAAGTCTGCCTATTCCAAGATTGTCATAACTTATGATAGACTTTTCATTATCAAAGACCTTGCCTACTTCGATAGCAATACTTGCTTCCTTATATGAACGCGCAATCTCTCTTACATTGTCTACAAGTGTACCTATACCCACAGTTACCTTAACAAGGTTTTCGGACATAAGTGTAGAATAAAGAGCATTGGCAACCTCTTCAAGGTCTGCATCTGCGTCGGAATCAGCGAAACTCTTCACAAGAACGATGGATTCATCATCAATATTGATAAGGAAATCCTGTTGTTTGTCAGGAAACAGATTTTCTATTATCTCAAATGACGAAAAGTCTGTATCCTTATCTGTTTTGATAAGATAAACCGCTCTCTTTCCTTCTATAGGGAAGTGAAGTTCCGCAGCCCTTGCAAGAACATCACCCGGAAGAATATTATCAAGAATGATATTTTTTATAAAATTTGTCATATCGTGTTTTTCATCATAAAGAGATTTCACTCCCGAAAAACTTACCTGAAGGATATTTGCATAGTTTTTCGCAAGTGAATCATCACCCTGAACAAACACTATATATTCGATTTTGTTCATATTAAGTACCGGCTTGTATGTGAAACCGTTGTAAGTGAAAGTATCTGTATTTTCTTCAGTAAAACTAAGTACACAACTTAAGTCACTGTTTGTGATACAACCTTCCTGGGAAGATATTATAAAACCTCCGTCTGTAATAATCCCGAGATTTCGGTTCATAACTTCCTTCATCTGATATGCGATTTGCTGAAACAGTCTTGCATTCAAAACAATCACCTCAATTCCATAGTTAATTATATAATACTATTTTTTGAAAACTTTTTCAAGTGATTTTTAACAAAAAACACCTTATTTTACATTTCGCCTTTATTATAATACAACAAATTGAACATTTTTTTGTTACCAAACTGTAAATATTATCTGAATATAGTGTAACACTTCTCTTTGATATTAAGAAACAACGCTTTTTTACATTTATACAAACCAATTTTTCCTTATTTTACATTTACATAAAAAATCCCCATTGTTATACTTACCATATAAAAGGCAGGAGGTTATTTGTATGTTAAAAGAAATAACACTTAACGGTATATGGAAACTGACAGGCGAAGATGAATCCGGCAAAAAAATCGAAACCGATATCCGGATTCCCGGATATGTTCATCCCACATTGGAAAAAGCAGGAATAATTCCGCCAATGTTTTACAGAGATAATGCAGAAAAATGTCAGTGGATAGAAGAAAAAGAATGGACCTTTGAAAAAGAGTTTACACTTACCGAAGAAGATTTCAGTAACACTCTCCTTTCATTTGGCGGCATAGATGTATTTGCAGATGTTTATCTTAACGGAACTCTTGTATACCAATCGGAAAATATGTTTGTACCCTTTGACATTCAGGCAGACAAACATCTGAAATCAGGCACAAATAATATAAAAGTAATTATAAAACCTTACAAGGAAGTCATTGGGGAAAGACCTCAAAGACCGGGCGCTTTTTTTAAAGACAGAATGTATGTGAGAAGAGTTCAGTGCACATTTTACTGGGACTGGGTGAACCGTTTTGTATCTTACGGAATATGGAGAGATGTCACTCTTAAATTTATGCCCAAGGCTTATATCGAAGATGTTTTTGCCGAAACCCAATACATAGCCGAAACCAGTGCAGGAGTAAGGATAAATATTGCCTCCGTAAACGCCACAAAAAACAACTGCACATTTTCAATACGGGTATTGTCCCCTTCAGGCGAAGAAGTATGGAAAGAACACGGAAGGGTATTCTTAAATACCATGAACCTTGATATGTGTATTGAAAATCCTCTTTTATGGTGGCCCAACGGTTATGGCGGACAACATCTTTATACAATAGAAGTTAATCTTTTTGACAGTGAGGGAAACACTCTCCACAAAAAGTCATTAAAAACCGCAATACGTACCGTACATATAGAAAAACTCAAAGACAAACCAAACTCACCGGAAGAAAAAAATACATACAAACTGAGAAACCGAAATCCGGAATCTCCTGTGGAATATGACCATCCGGGCGAGAGTTTTATATTCCTCATAAACGGCAAAAGGATATTTGCAAAAGGCGGAAACTGGGTTCCCCCTACTCCCTTCCCGGGAACTTCAACCGATAATGAATACAGAACTATTGTTGAACTTATGCGTGCCTCTCATATCAACTGTATGAGGGTGTGGGGCGGCGGTGTATATGAGCCGGACATATTCTACAAT
>JAZSJF010000265.1:0-1780 GCA_045534195.1 Clostridia bacterium
ACATCGTCTATAGGTATTTCCATACCTCTTTTTGTCAATATAGATTTATTTACATCGTTATATTTTGCTATAACATCACAACCTGTCACATATTTTCCGCCGTTTTTCGTTTTGTCAGGTACATAGTAAGTAATTCTTGACATTATATCTTCGTCTTTACAACTCAGAAGATATG
Organism: Clostridia bacterium; assembly: GCA_045534195.1. Taxonomy (GTDB): domain Bacteria; phylum Bacillota; class Clostridia; order UMGS1810; family UMGS1810; genus SIG435. The sequence continues at coordinate 176 of JAZSJF010000265.1, forward strand.
TGAGTCTGTAATTTATTTCATCTTTCTGATTTTCATCAAGAATAACTTTTTCATCTGTTTCTCTTCCGGTTTCATATATCGTTTCTTCATAACCGGTCAAAGCAGAGAATGGAGCAAACTGAGCCGCTCTCATATATGAATCCATTGGTTTTCTTTTTTGAGATTTATGATGGGCTAAATTTATTATGTCATCGTACTTTAAATGGGCCATTTTTTTCACCTCTATGCTTTATGTCCGCCAATTTGCTTGTTACGGTCCATTGCAGTAGCACCTTCCTGAAGGTTGGCACCTTTTACAATGGCATTTTTTCCAAATCGGGTTTTTATATCAATATACGCTTTCTGTATTCTTTTTTCCTTATCAAGAGTTGCTTTTCTTTTTTCACTTTTTTTCTTTTCATATTCAACATTTTCAAAAAGGCTTATCTGTCTGAATCTGTCTTTGTCAGACACCTCCGATTCATTTTTGATGTTAAGCGCACTTATATTGATTCTTCTGAAAAGAAGTTTGTGATTGGCTTTCTTTTTAAATTCATTCAAAACCTGCTCAGTTATACAGATGCAGGATGAAGTATATTCACCCATATTAGTCGTAAAATGTACATGTTTCGGCACTTTTCTGCCATAATAGTCTGTAGTTATCTCTTCTTTCATCCCTTCTGAATAAAGAGGATTTGAAAGGCATTCTATATCATAACCTACACTCAGAACTATTTTGTCGGTGACTAATCCTTTTTCCACAAGTTGAAGACATAATTCCTCAATCATTTCCTTGATAACTATAACCGTATTTTCGTAGTTATACGGACAATGAAGCACCTGTCCCGAGCCAAGACTTGATGAAACGGGTTTATATGATTTGATTTCTTTCATTGTGCAGGGTTCATAACCCCATGCATGGTCGATAAGAAGTTCTGCATTTACACCAAAAAGTTTGTACAATCTGTCTTCGCCGTACTGAGAAAGAGAATAACGTGCTATATCACCCATTGTGTACAGTCCCGCGGAAGTCAGTTTGTCATAATACCCTCTTCCTACTCTCCAAAAATCAGTAAGAGGTCTGTGATCCCACAATTCCTTTCTGTATGACATTTCATCAAGAGTTGCAATTCTTACGCCATATTCATCCGGTTGCTTATGTTTGGCAACAATATCCATACTTACTTTGGCAAGATATAGATTGGTACCGATACCTGCAGTTGCAGTTATCCCCGTTGTCATATACACATCTCTGATTATGGCGGCAGCAAACTCCTCGGCAGTTTTGCCCGAATGATGAAGATAGTCAGAAATATCCATAAACACTTCGTCTATAGAATAAACATGTATATCTTCCTTTGACACATACTTAAGATAGACTTCATAAATTCTGCTGCTGATTTCTATATACTTTGCCATCTGTGGTACGGCTGCAATGTAGGTAAGTTTCAGATTGGGATTTTCATTTAATTCATCCGTATTATAAGATTCACCCACAAGTTTTCTTATGGGTGAATTTTTTATTCTCTGATTATTTATTTCTTTTACGAGTGTATCCACTTCAAAAAGTCTTGGCCTGCCCCCTACCCCAAAACTCTTAAGTGCAGGAGTAACGGCAAGACAGAT
>JAZSJF010000032.1:0-2698 GCA_045534195.1 Clostridia bacterium
TGATCACCGAAGGCATTTACGAAATCACGGAGGGGAGCGGTAGAGTTTTGTATTGTAAGAGGATCTGAAGGATTAAATGCAACCTCGAGGATTTTTACCCCTCCGTTTATTATGGCTTCTGCCACTTTGACACATTTATCATCAGGAACACCTCTCATTATTGCAATAAGAGATTCTTTTTCTATTTGTTCAATAATTTTATTCATATTTAAGATGCTCCAGTTCTTTGAAATAGTATATTGTATCATCTTTTGGTCTGATGTCAGTAACTGTTCCCACATAGTGACGGAGATTTCTCGGTTTGTATGGGTGAGATTTTATAACATCTTCATTCAGATCTATGCCAAGTCCCGGTTTGTCAGGAATTTTGATGAAACCGTCATTGAAATGTACTTCTTCGGTGCTTACTTCCTTTCTGAATGAACCGTCAGTAAGCATAATTTCGTGAATACAGAAATTAGGCACTGTTGCGGCAAGTTGAAGGATTGCGGCATTTGATACAGGACCTGAAGGATTGTGGAATGATACAGGTACATGTTTTGCTTCTGCCATACCTGCAATTTTTTTGCCTGTCATAAGACCGCCTGCATGAAATACATCAGGCTGAAGATAGTCTACACAGTTTTTTTCAAGTATATTCTGGAATGCATAAATTCCATATCCTCTTTCTCCTGCGGCAATCGGGATTCTTGAGTGTGATCTCACATAAGCGGTTGAATCCATATTGTCAGGAACACAAGGTTCTTCAAGGAACATCGGTTTGTATTGTTCAAGTTCCCTTGAAATTTCCAGTGCGGCGGTAGGGTTGAATCTTCCGTGACATTCAATGAGAAGTTCTACATTTGGTCCTACTGCATCTCTTACTGCACCTACAATTTCTGATGATTTGTGAAGTTGTTCTTTGGAAATTGTCATATGGGATGAGCCGAATGGGTCCCATTTGAGTGCTTTTATACCAAGCGCGGCTGTGCTTTTTGCTTTTTTTGCAAACTCTTCCGGTGTTTTTGCACCTACAAACCATGCATTGGCATACATTTTTACTTCATCTCTTACTTTTCCGCCCAAGAAGGTGTATACAGGTACATTAAGTGCTTTGCCCATTATGTCCCAGCAAGCCATTTCAATTGCGGAAAGGGCAGACATAAGCACCGGGCCGCCTTTCCAGTATATATCTCTGTATACTTCGAACATAAGTTTCTCTGTTTCAAAGGGGTTTCTTCCTATTATAAGTCTTTTCAGGTCATTTACCATACCTTCAAGGCTCATTTCGTTTGTACCAAGACTTGCTTCGCCCCAGCCATACAGCCCTTCATCTGTTTCTACTTTTACAAAATTCCAGTTCATACGGAATGAATCCATGGTATATGCTTTTATATCTGTGATTTTCATCTTAAATTCCTCCTTATTAATCTATTGGTTTTTGGAATGGCAAAAGGCAGACGCTGATGCCTGAATCTACGGTAAGATCTGTTCCGGTAACTGTTTTTGACAAATCTGAGCCAAGATAGTATACCGCCTCTGCTATTTCCTCGGGATAAGATTCTCTGCCGATGGGGTAGCGTTCGCGTCGTTTCGCCTGAACTTCGTCTGATAAGACATCCCATCTTTCTGTTCGGATGGCACCGGCAGAAATATAATTTGCTCTTATTCCGTAGTAACCAAGTTCTACCGCCATAGATTTTACCAATGATAACAGAGCACCTTTTGACATTGTATATAATGCTCTTCCGTGGATTGCCTGCATAGAATGAACGGAACCGATAATGACAATGGAACCTCCGCCGTTTCGTTTCATTATTTCTGCAGCAGACTGACAGGCGAAGAAATTGCCTTTGATGTTTATATTGCACACATCCTCATAGTCTTTTTCAGTAGAATTAAGGAGTCCGTAATCAACACCAAGATTTGCAGCATTAGCCACAAATACATCTATTGTTCCGAAATCCTTTTCTGCTTGCAAAAAGACTCGTCTGATGTCATTGACATCAGATAAATCAAGAGAATATCCTACTGCTTTTATATTGAAATCTTTCTGGAGTTTTTGTGCAGTTTTTGTTGCATCGTCAATATTTCTTGAAGTTATGGCTACATTATAACCTTCGGATGCAAACTTCTCTGCGGTTTTCAGTCCGGTATTCCTTACTGCACCGGTTATAAATACAGTTTTCATATTTAACCTCCTTTGTAAGTTATACCTTAATTATAAAACCACTTTATCACATTTCAATATAATATTCAATCATTTAGATATAATATTCAATCATTTATACCGGGGATTTTGTTATTATTCAATTTCTACGATTGATTTGTCGCATACAATCATAGGGTAGTCGGTAATTTTGATATCAGGGATACGGTACATTGTTTCATCCTCCCTGATTTCTTCAGGTTTATATACATCTCCTGTCATTAAATCGATTATTACAGGTTCTTTTATCACTTTGTTCATATCTTTTTTGCATGTTTCAAGCATAAGTTTAAAACCATCGTAGTTATTTTCTTCTGCCACATAATCAGTTATGTAAAATGCGTATATCGGGTAGCCGTTCTTTTCGAAGGTAAGAGTGGTCTTGTGTTTTATCTCCAATAAAGGTATATTTGTTCTCAATGAACAATAGTAATCTGAACTCTTTACATCTTCAAAGAAAGTGCAAAGTTTTTGCAGTACATAATATGCAGGGCGTTTTTTGTATGTTTT
>JAZSJF010000226.1:0-1536 GCA_045534195.1 Clostridia bacterium
GGGAGAAATGATTATGTTTAAAGATAAAATAGCAGTAATAACAGGTGCGGGAGGTACACTTTGCCCAGAAATTGCAAGAGAACTGGCAAAAGAGGGTGCAAAGGTTGTACTTGTGGGCAGAACAGAAGAAAAACTTACAAAGGTATACAATGAAATCACTTCAAACGGCGGTACAGCATTTGTATATGCCTGTGATGTGACAGATAAGGAAGCAGTGGCAAAACTTGCCCTGACAGTCAAAGACAAATTCGGTCTTTGTGATTATCTTATAAACGGTGCAGGTGGAAACAATGTGAAGGCAATGCCTACCATAACAAAGTTTGACCCGAGAGAAATGACAGGAGAACTTGGTGAAGGTGAAAGAGGTCTTTATGACATTGATATGGATGCATTTAAGAGTGTGCTTGATATAAACACAATGGGAACAGTAATTCCTACTATGGAGTTTGCAAAACAGATGATAGAAAAGGGCTCAGGAAGTATAATTAACTTTGCATCTATGAATACATATTGCCCGCTTACCCGTTGCTTCGCTTATGCTATGAGTAAGGCTGCGGTATCAAATCTTACTCAGTCCTTTGCGGCATATTATGCACCTGCAAATATCCGTATCAATGCAATCGCTCCGGGATTTATGGTGAACGAAAGAAGCAAGACCTATCTTGGTACAGTAGAGGACGGACTTACCGCAAGAGGTCAGGCGGTAATCGGTCATACACCTATGGGAAGATTCGGCGAGGCATCAGACCTTACAGGTTGTGTAAAATGGCTTCTTGACGAAAAAGCATCTTCCTTTGTGACAGGTGTTACAATTCCTGTAGACGGTGGATTTTTAACCCTCGGCGGTGTGTGATATTCTAAGAGAGAAGGGAAAACAAATGAATGTTTTTATTCTTACAGATCTTGAGGGTATAGCGGGGATAGATTCCATAGAGCAGATGGACAGAAAAAGCGACGAGTATTTGTCATCAAGAGAGAAACTTACATATAGCCTTAATGTTGCCATTGATGTGTGCATAAATAACGGAGCAGAAAATGTGTACTTCCTTGACGGTCATGGCGGCGGAGGAAATGTAATAGATGATATCACAGACAAAAGAGCAAAAAAGTGTACAATCAATGAGTGGGAAACTCTTATCAAAGAAGGTAAGATAGACTGTCAGATAGAACTTGGCTCTCATGCAAGAGCAGGAACTATAGGCGGTTTCCTGGACCATACCATAGCATCAAGAAGCATTTTTTATATAAAAGTAAACGGAAGGGAATCTTCTGAAGTAGCACTTCACGCTGCCTTTTGCGGAAAGTTCGGAGTTCCTGTAGTTGCCGTAACAGGAGATGAAACCGCTTGTGAACAGGCGAAGGAATACATACCGGAAATATATACAGGTGCGGTAAAGAAAGCAACTTTCATAAATAATGCACAGACTTATGATAATTCAGATGAAATACTGATTGAAACAATAAGCAATGCATTGAAAAACTATAGGGATATTCCATTATTTAAAGTGGCAGAGCCTATGGAAGTGGAGTATTGTT
>JAZSJF010000165.1:0-5120 GCA_045534195.1 Clostridia bacterium
CATAAACGGCCAGTCTATGAAAAAGTCAACCGTTCCGCCAAAGACTATGAAAGCAAATATAAATATAAGTCTGAGCATAACAAGATCTTCATTTACATAGCCTTCTTTTTTTGTAAAGTGCTTTATAAGTCTGTATGCAAACATCAAAAACAACGGAACATACACAAGCAATGTACCTATCAGTCCGAAATTGAGAATACTCTGAAGATATGAATTGTGACAGGCAATAGACATTACACTATAGTCAATGACCATAACCGTTACCACACTTCCACCCATAAGTTTGCCCCACAGACTCTTTTTTGCAAACACTTCAAGTGCCTGCTGCCAGATGAAATATCTGTCGGTTGTGAGAAGATCCCACCTTCCTCGGGGGATGTACGACAGTTTCTCTGTGATTCTGATTATAAGTGCCGAAATAGCGGGTATATTTCTTAATGCAGGCACTGCCAGTATAATTATTATACCTAACGCAAGTGCCACAAAAGCACCAGTAAGAATAAAAAAGGACTTTGACCTGAACTTGAGTATTATATACAATACAGACAATACCGCAAGTATAAGAAGTGCCGAAAGAGATGCGGTTTCCAGAAGCATTATGGCAAAAAGAGCAAGAAAGACACATTTGAACCACCAGGGAATCTTTCCTATAACTATTGTACATATGATGCACAGACTGTAAAAAAGTCCTGCGAAGTTTGCGTCACTCAATGCACCGAAGTTTCTTTCAACCTTCTGAGCACCTGCACCGCTAACATTGATTGCTTTGGTAAACTCATCATTCGTCCATCCGTATATTCCCGATGACACACCGCCCATCATAAATACAAATATAAATTTTCTCATAAGACGGCTGTCGGACAAAAGTCTGGACAATATTATGTATACAAGAACAACATCTACAATAACATTAAGACCTATTCTGAGGTTTTCAAATCTTCCCGTAGCAAACAGACTGTGCAGCAAAAATACAAATAATGCCGGAAAATATGCTACTTTGAATTTGAATTTCGGCAAATCCACAAGAAATCTTAGTACCACAAGATAGGAATACAGTCTGTATACAGGGGTAGAACCCAAAAGAAGTCTGTATCTTAAGTATATAAAAATTCCTATGTATATATAGAAATTTTCATCAAAAAAACTTACTCCTATACACATTATAAGAAGAAGTGAGGCTATATTTGTAAGTCCGGGAAAAGGGCCGGGAATAAGGGCTGCAAGATAACCCACAAGAAGAATGATGTCATACATCAGACGCTTTTTGGGTGTATTTTTGCCTGTGATATCATCAGGACACTTAAATATTTCCAGTGCCTTTTCTATCATTGCCCTTCCTCCTTCTTCAAATAAGTTTTTCTATCATATGGTCAAATATGGCTATTTCCCTTTGATTGCCGTAATCGTTATTAATTACATTCTGTTTCAGTTCTTTAAGCATATGGGGATTTGACAGGACTTTTTTTAGTCCCTCATAAAGAGCCTCATCATTGTTGTCAAATACAAGTCCGTCATATCCGTCTTTTATCTGTTCTCTTGCAGAAGTATATTCGGTAACAAGAGGAACAAGCCCCATAATGAAGCCTTCAGTAATTACCATAGGCTTACCCTCGTGACGGCTCGGGAGAAGAAATGCATCAAATTTTTTGAGATACGGAATGGGATTTTCCTTTACTCCCACAGGGAAGATATTGCCTTCAAGACCGTATTTCTTTATCATCATTTCAAGTTTTTCGTCATCTCTGCCTTCCCCGATAATAACCCAACGGACATTGTCCCCAAGACCGTCCTCTTTAAGTTTTGCAAATGCTTTTACTGCTCTGTCAAGCCCTTTGTGTTCAAAACTTATCCTTGCTACAGTCACAAGTTTTATAAGACCTTCTTTATCTTCAAAAGGAAGTTCTGCATCATATTCATTGCCTTTATTTCTCACATATTCCGACGACAAAAGATTTGGTATAAAATATGCTTTGTCTTTATGTTCGGGATGGTTTTCCACATAACTTTTCATACAGTCTTCGCTTACAAAGGAAAGAGCATCTGCACTGTCCATGGCATATTTATCAATCTTATAATCCATACCTGATTTTTCATATTCCACATGATGCCAGAGGATTTTTTTCTTTGCATTTACTCTTTTTATCACATAATTCATACACCAGGTAAATTCATATGCAACTGCCACATCATACTCTTTGGTAAGTTTCCTTGAGTATCTGCAGCCTTCCTTTGACATAATCTGTACGGCTTTTCTCTTATTCTTCTTCACTTTTTTGTAGTATGTATCTTTCATAAGTGCAAGGACATATGAAGGAGAACAGAGTTTTTTTATCACATTTGAAAGAGATGCCGACTGATGTACCTTTCCCTGAGGAAGGATATTTATTTCATCCTTTATGCCATATCTTCCGTCGTTTTCAAGAAACATAACATCCACTTCATATTTATCCGTATCAAGAGCATTGAGAAAATTTATCAGAGATGTCATTGCGCCGCCTATATGCGCCTGAATAAAGCAGACAAGAAGTTTGATTTTTTTGCCTGACACATCTTCGGGATAAAGATTGTATTTTTTTATGGTATCCATGTCACAGAAAGGATGCGGCTTGGGTAATGTATTGTCTGTAAGCACATCATCAATATAATCGGGATGTGTCATAAACTCAATATCATCTTTTATATCATCTTTGTTTTCCGCTTTTACGAAATCCTGCCAGGAGCAGAAATATCCGGTAGTGGATATCTTTTTGCCATGTATTTTGAGATTTTTTATCAGATGATTAAATAGGCCTTTGTATACTTTGAAAGGAAGTGAAAATCCTTCCTGAGCCACATTTCTGCTTATTCGTGCAGAGGTGAATCCGTATTTTTTTATAAGTTTTTTTACTGAAGAATATACGGATATATATGAATGAGTATAGTTGTGAGAATCTATATGCATCAATGTAAAACCTGCATCAAGAAATGCCTTTATCTGCGCTTCTGTTTCACAATATATAGCCTCTCTCACAGATTTTTTAAGATACAGTCTGGATTTGAAGGGAATGTGAAATGTACCTTTGAAATAACCGTTTTCGTCACAAAGTTCCGAATTTGCACACACTTTGCTCAACGCCTTTCCTTCGGTGAGGTTCAAGTGAAGTCCCACACTGTCAAAAAAGCCCTTTTCTTTTGCAATAGAAATCGCCTCTTCAAAACAAGGCATATTTACCATAATTGTAGTACGGTTTATATATTTATTTTCAAAACAATCGGCTATTGCTCTGTTTACCGAACAACTGTAACCAAAGTCATCTGCATTTATAATCATTCTGTCACCCCCGTTATTTTCTTAAGGTAAATACCTTTCCCATAACAACTGCACTGTAAGGCATTATCCGGAATGCAATATACATTAATCTTCTCTTAAGAGGCATTCCCGGACGGTTTATCATCTGAGTGTAGTTTTCTTTATATATTCTTATATAAGTACCGTTTGTACAGTCTTCGTCCCGTTCCGCCTTCTTAAGATACATCTGTTCACAGTAACGAAGGATAATATCGGTACAGATTTTTTCTTTTGCTTTCATTATCTGATAAGGAAGGTTTCTTTCCTCAAAAAAGTGTATTCTTTCTTCGTAGGCTTTGAGAAAATCGTGCCTTCTGGGATTGTTTTTGAGTCTTTTTGCAATATTGTCCATAATGCTTGTATTGTGCTGATAATAGTAATAAAGATTTTCATCTGTAAATACCATTTTTCGGGCATTGAATACCGCCTTGTATGTAACAAATTCATCTTCATTATATCGTCCCATAGGAAATGATATACCCTCAAATGTCCACACTTTATAAACTTTTGCACAACTCTGTGATTTGATCCGGTACTCAAGGAGCGCTGTGTCGGAATCTACCGCAGATATATTTTTTTGGCAAATCTGCTCCGAAAACACATCCTTATCGCCCTTTTCATATCCGCACTGGGAAATATTGCAGTCATTGTCTTCCATAAGACCTGTCATAATTTTTGCAAAATCTCTGTGCACAAAGTCATCGGAATCAAGAAATGTAAGATAGTCGTCTTTGTCTGCATTTTCTCTTACATAAAGTATTCCTTTGTTTCTTGCATCGGAAAGTCCGCCGTTTTGTTTGTGAATCACAGTAATATTGTCATATTTTGATGCGTACTCATCACAAATCTCTCCGCATCTGTCAGGAGAACCGTCATCCACAAGTACAATATGTACATCGGGATAGGTCTGATTAAGAACTGAATCCACACATCTTCCAAGGTACTCTTCTACTTTATAAACAGGTATTACAAAATATATTTTTTTCATAAAAGATACCTACTTTCTTTTTAGTGTGATAAGCACCAGTTCAGGTGGATTGAAATATCTTTTTTTCTGAGGATTCTTGTCACATCCGCCGCTTACAATCATTGTGGCGGAATCTCCTTCCTTTATCATACCGTATTCATATGCCGGAAGAAGAGAATTCTCTCCGTTTTTCCCTATAATACCTCCTACAAAAGGAAGTTTTATAATTCCTCCGTGAAGATGTCCCGAAAGAATAAGGTCTACTCCCGTATCCTTTATAACAGGATAAATATCCGCACGGTGATTCAAAAGAATCGAAAAGTTGTCGGGATACTTACTCAGTTCATATGCTATATTATCCTTTATCACTTTTTTCTTGTATTCTGTCACTACATCGTGACGGGGATCCTTTATACCTGCGAGAGTAATCTTTTCGCCGTTTTTTGTAAGTTCTGTACTGCTGTTTTCGAGCATACACACATCCGCCGCCCAGAATTCTTCCATTGCCCGTTCATATTTTCCGCCTTGTCTTTCGTGATTGCCGCTTACTCCGTAAACCGGAATATCAAGTTCTTTGAGTCCATAGGCGATGTCCAGAGCATATTTTACTGAAGTGTCGGGAAGTTGGGACATATCCCCCGTCATAACAAAATAATCAGGCTGGATTTTTTTTGCATATGAAATAATTTGCCCGTCAAATGGCGCATTGTGCAAATCAGAAAGGAACATAATCTTTGTCCCGTCAAAAGAGAGGGGGATTTTTTCATCAGAATAAGTATACTCTGTAAGGTGCACCTTCTGATTTATCTTTTCAAAGTCGGATCG
>JAZSJF010000096.1:0-9973 GCA_045534195.1 Clostridia bacterium
AAGGAAGACCTGTAATGGAATTCGGTTCACGACGTGCTCACGGTCCAAACGGCGCGGTTCACGGTGCAAGAGCCGCATATATCGGCGGATGTGCAGGTACAGCGTGTACAATAGCAGATGTTATGTACGGTATCCCCGCTCTCGGTACAATGGCACATAGTTGGGTACAGTTGTTCCCTACAGAACTTGATGCATTCAAGGCGTATGCATCTGTATATCCCAATGACTGTACACTTCTTATAGACACATACAATGTACTTAAGTCAGGGGTGCTTAATGCTATAAAAACTTTTGATGAAGTTCTCAAACCTCTCGGATGCAGACCAAAGGGTGTAAGAATTGACTCAGGTGATATTGCATACCTTTCAAAGAAGGTAAGAAAGATTCTTGATGATGCAGGTTATGAAGACTGTAAGATAGTAATCTCCAATTCACTTGATGAATACATCATAAAGGACCTTTTAAGACAAGGAGCACCTATAGACAGTTTCGGTGTGGGAGAGCGACTTATCACTTCCCGTTCCGAGCCTGTATTCGGCGGTGTATATAAACTTGTGTCCATATATGAAGACGGAAAAGAAGTGCCAAAAATCAAACTTTCCGAAAATGTGGCAAAAATCACCACACCTTGTTCAAAGAGAGTGTTCAGACTGTTTGAAAAGGATACAGGTAAGGCTATTGCCGATGTAATGGCAATGGAGGATGAAGAACTTCCGAATGGTGAACCTTACGGAATATTTGACCCTGACCATACCTGGAAGAGAAAAACTATTGAGAATTATGTGGCAAAAGAACTTCTTGTAAAAGTTTTTGAAAATGGTAAATGTGTGTATACCACACCTGATATCCATGAGATAAAGAAGTATTGTATGGATTCTATAGACAATCTCTGGGACGAAGTGAAGCGTTTTGAAAATCCTCATACTTACTATGTGGATTTGTCTGATAAACTCTGGGAAGTCAAGCATATGCTTCTTAACAGAAATTCAATATAATAATTGCAATAAAAGCATCGCATTTTTATAATTGCGATGCTTTTATATTTTTTAATTTATTTAACCAATTTTATTACACTGCTTTCATCATTCGGAATGAAGAATTCAAGTTTATCTCCGGATAATGTGCATACAGTATTTCCGTATATATCTTCGCATGAGGTGTAGACTCTGTCAAGTTGTATACTTCCTTTTTTATCTTCTTTTACACTGTTTATAAGAATAAGAATATCGTTTGTTTCCTTTTCTTCTGCTTTGATATAGGTTACTTTTACATCTTTTGCATCACAGATATTCTTTTCTACCCCGTGCTCGTATGCGATTTTTAGTACGATTTCCTTTGCGGCAACACTGGAGTTGACGGTGTCGTCACTCAGAAGGTCATCGCTTACAAGACTTCTGTTTGAATAGCATAGACCAAGGTTTATTCCTGATATTACCGCCCTTCCTTTTCCAAAATTATTTGAAATCATAGCGGCTTTTCCGTCCTCGTAAGTATAAAGTACATCTCCTGTTATATGACGGAACAGTTCTTTGTGTCTGTTCCCTTTGAATGCATATTTTTTGACTCCGTCGCTTAATACAAGGTCCTCTTCCATTCGCATATCATCTTCTTCACAGCCGAACATTTCTATAGTGTCATATCCGGGAACAAATCTTGATAATGCCATTGTATCATCAAATGCACCAAAGTATGGATCGGATATCACACAACCGCCGTTTTTTACATACTGTTTAAGTTTCTTTGCAAACTCGGGATGAATAGCATAAGGTGACGGAAGTATAATCACTTTGTAGTCGGAAAGATTGTCAGAGAATTCCTCGTGGAGAATATCTGTAGTTATATTCTCTTCCCAAAACATTTTGTAATATCCTGACATTGAGTCAACCGCAAATCGATTATTCTTTTTGTTATTACTTGCCCATTCTGCGAAGTATGAACGGATACTGAATACAAGTGCTACCCGGGCTTTTTTCTGTGTTCCTTCTTTGAATGATTTTTCGTTATCCTGAAGCATATTACAAAGTTTGGATGCTCTCAAGGTAAGGTTTGTAGGTCCACCATTATAGTCTGTCATAGAGAAACCTCCAAATTCAGGGCCGAAGCGTTCCTTTCTGTACTGCCAGTAAAGAAGGCCTTTTGCACCATGACGGATGGATTCTAAAGAGAATTTGTCAAATGTGTTGTCATCTATTCTGCCTTTTTGCATAAGACCTGTGCCCTGAAGTCCTGCGCTAAGTTCTGATTGCCAGAACTCTTTGCCATCTGCCGCACATCTTGTAGAGTCACAACCAAGACCTAAAGTAGGACAGTCCTCTGCTTTGTATGGGAATGCACTGTATCCCCATTTGTCAAATACTTTGGCATTTTTCCAGTCATCAAATGCCATACCGCCAAGTATACCGCAGGTAGTAGCACCACCGCCCCAGGCGTGGGCAAATACAGGCTTAGTATCGCATTTTCTGATAATATCTGACCTGAACCGGATTTCTTCTACCACATTTTCTGAAGTGAATATTCTCCAGTCGGTGTAGTCTGAATATGAAGGAAACCATCTTGGAGGGCGGACATCTTCAAATGATGTGTAGAACATTCCCCAGGCTTTGTTTAAATTTTCTATATGCTCATATTTTTTCTTAAGCCATATTCTGAATTTCTTCACAGAGGCATCACAGTAGCAGAATGCTCCTGCGGGGCTCTTCATAAGGTCTACCCACTGATGAGGCTCATTCATTGGTTCGTAGAATGCCACATTTTCATAATTTTTTGTATGAGAGATTACTCTTTCTATGAAACTTTGCTCCATATCCCTTACTTCCTGATTGTCAAAGCAAAGACCGGGCCACCCGCCACCGGGGGTATTTGGTCGTACTGCAGGTTCAAAAGGAAGTCCGTCTTCATTTACATAGAAATATTTTTTGAATTTATCATTTGCCCATTGAGGACTGGCATGTAGATGAAACAAAAGCCCCACATCAAGTTGATATTTTCTCGCGAGGGTTAAAAATGAGTCGATGTAATCATAGTCTATTTCTCCCTCGCTTCTTTCTATTGTGTTCCACAAAAGCCAGGCTCTGATAGTGTTGAATCCAAGTTCCTTCATATTGTGCATATCTTTTTCCCACTGGTCTTTTTCGGGAGTAGCACCGCGAAGGTATTGTGTGCCGAATACAAACATAATGAAAACTCCTTTTTATTTTGGTTTTTTATACTTATATCCTAATATTTTTTTATGTTATGTAATTGCACATATTATAGATTTCGTTTGCAAAATTTAAGGATAAACTGCAAAATTGTGTATAAATATATCTTGAATAAATTATTGGTGATGGATATTATTCAAAAATCAATATATGAATTTGTGTATTGCGTTTTGTTTTTTCTTGAAGATAGAAGGTTTTTGTGATAATATGTATTTGTAATTAGTAAAAAATATATATGAGGTGTATTATGGACTATATGAAGATAAATCCTTATGTAAGATATGCAAGACACGACAAGGGAATTATGTTTGATATTTCCAGTGTGGCAAGAGATCACAGAATACTCCTCTGTCTTTCTGATAATGCAAAAATTATGGTGGCTGACAAAATTTATACACTTACCAAAGGTACTGTAATTATGTATAAAGCAGGAGTTCCTTATCGTGAGGTGAGTGATGGGGAAAAGATGGAGTATCTTGGAATTAATTTTGATTATTGTGCTTCTGAATCCTACACAAAAGCCGTTATTCCTCAGGTGAAGGAGCAGTATTTCAACGATAGTATGATTATCGAGAAGCGGGATAATGAAATTATAAAGAGTATTCCTGATTGCATTTGTGTGAATTCTCCCATATTCAAGGAGATGTTTGAGGAAGTCATATATGAATATCAGAAAAAGAATTTATATTTTGAAGAAAGATGCTCGGCACTTTTGAAAGATATAATAATCACGGTTTTAAGACTTGATTCCAAAAACAAAAATCATATCGCCCGAAATAACGCGTCGCAAATACTTAAATATGTACATTCTCATTATATGGAGGATATTACTAATGTTTATCTTGCAAAGAAATTTTCCTATCATCCCGGATATATCGGACAGATGGTGAGAAGCCTTGCCGGAATGACTCTTCACAAATATCTTATTTATTTGAGAATAAACAAATCCGTAGAATACCTTCAGTCGGGACAATACAACATAACCGAAGTGGCTGAATTGGTGGGATATAAGGATATAAAGCATTTTTCCAAAAGTTTCAAGCAGGTTACAGGGCTTTCACCAAGTACATATCTTAAATGAAATGAATGATTTGTAAAAACTTTATTTTTTACGAATCATTCTTTATTTTTTGGGTTTTTATGGTGGCGGACAGATGATACAATCTATGTAAACAATGCGTTATCAATAATAAGGAGTGTGATAATATGAGTGAAAAAGCGTTTGAAAGTTTCATAAATCCCGATAAGATTTATCACGGCACAGATTTCTGGATGCTGAACGGTAAATTGGAAGAAGATGAAATCATCAGACAACTTAATGAAATGAAAAAGCAGGGGGTATATACCTTTATTGCGAGAACCTATGTGGGACTCAAAAGTGACTATCCCGGTCCTGACTTTCAGTCAAAACTCCGTGTGATAGTAGATACTGCCGGTGAACTTGATATGAAGGTGTTTCTGCAGGCGGGATATATGCCTGAAGATGTTACCGGACTTCCCAAGGAATATTCACTTAATTATATAAAGATATACAAAAAAGATGATATTATCCCCGATAATGAAAAAATACTCACATCATATGATGATGTGATATTTACTGAGTGGAATTCAGAAATTTTTCTTGATATGTTTAACAAAGATTCTATGGATTTCTATATCAGACAGAGTTATGATGAGGTGTGGAGTGATTTTCACAAGGATTTCGGAAAAACTATCCTTTCTATCTGGGTGGATGAACCGAGTTATAAGGGAGAATTTCTTCCTTTCCCCTTAGGCATAGAAGATATGTTTATGGAAAAATACGGGTATTCAATTACAGAAAACATCCCCAAACTTTATTATGACATTGACGGATACGAAAGTGTAAGATATCACTATCGCAAACTTTTGCAGGACTTGCTTGAAGAACACTATTTCAAAGGAATCCGTACCTGGTGTAATGCTCACGGCATTATGGCAAGCGGACATCTTATGCTTGAGGACAGTCTTATTACACAGATATCACGGGCAGGGGCTACAATGCCTTTTTATAAATATTTTGATATTCCGGGAATGGATGTGCTTTTTACACAACAAAACTGGGCAAGAGGAGAACTGAAAAATAAGGACGACAGAGATTATACATATCGTGAGATGATGATGAATACACCCGTTCAGGTATCGTCGATTGCCAGACAGGAGGGAAATGAACATATTTTGTGCGAGATGTATGGTGTAACCAGTAACAACCTTACATTCAGAAATCAGAAATATATGTTTGACTTCCTTGCATCACACGGAATCAACCACAGAAGTGTTCACGGAATATTCTATTCCCTCAAAGGCAGAGGAAAAAGACTCTATCCTGCGCATGTAAATTATTATCAGCCATACTGGAATGATATTCATATACTTAATGACTATGTTGCATCTGTATCAAGATTTATAAGTCTGGGTGAGGCTGAGGCAGAAACAGTAGTTATTCACCCGCTTGATTCAGCATACTGCGAATATACCTGCGGTAAGGCAACTGAGATAACGGGAGAGCAGAAATCAAAGATAAACTTAAGAAAAAGAGATGCTTCTTTTCTTAATCTCACAAATATCCTGTCTTTATCGGGCTGTATTTTTGACTATGGCGATGAAAGATCTATAGAAAGAAGCGGTTCTGTTGACGGGAAGTTTTTCCGTATAGGCAATATGAAGTATGACACTGTGGTACTTCCTGACCTTATCGAAATACAGAAATCCACACTGGATAAAATCCGTGAATTTTCAAAAAACGGCGGAAGAGTAATTGTCCTGGGAAGAACACCGCATTTGCTTGACGGAAATAAGGTGAGCGAAAATCTTTTTGGCGATATTGACAATGTAATATATACTGAAGAAGTTTCACAACTTATTCCATACCTTAAGACAAATAAGTATTCTTTGTTTACAGAAGAAGAAAACAGAAATGTAATGGTTCGTCGTCGTGTTGACGGGGATAGTGCTTATTATTATCTGTTTAATGCAGACGGAAAGGAAGAAAAGCACGTTACACTTACAATTGACGGATTGGTAAAAGCAGAAATGTGGGATGCTTTCAACAAATGCAGAAAGAATGCAAAGTATACTCATAATAATGGAAAAACAGAAATACCTGTTACTCTCGAAAAAGGTTCAAATGCTCTTATCTATACCGAAAAAGCGACAGATATCGTAACGGAAGAGGGAAAAAACGAGCCGACTGTCATCACAGTTTCTTTAAGACCGGAATTTGATATAAAGAGAAAAAATCCCAATGTTCTTCTTATGGAATACTGTTCATACAAAAAAGGTGACGGAGAGTATAGCAGAGAGTATCCTGTTTCTGCAGTACAGCAGATGCTTGTAAATGATGATTATAACGGAGAACTGACACAGAAATACACTTTCTTTGCAGAAGATAGTTTTGACGGACTTGAACTGGCACTGGAAGATGCGAAAAATCACCGGATATTCTTTAACGGCGAAGAAGTAGCCGTTGAGGTGAACGGGTACTATATGGCAAAGGCATTTGAAAGAGTCAGACTTCCGAAATCCAAAAAAGGTATAAATGTCATTGAACTTAAGCAGGACTATGTTCCGCTTGAAAAAATCCGTCGTAAGATTTCATCTCTTTTTGAAACAAGAAAAGGTGTAGAACTTGAAGCGGTATATCTGCTTGGCGATTTTTCTGTGAAGGCACAACAGGAACCTACAAGAAGCGGTGACCTGAGATATTCACGACGGGATATTATTCTTGCCAAAGAGAAAAACAGTGTTTCGGGAGAACTTACCAAGGAAGGTTATCCGTTTTTTGCGGGAAATATTTTGCTTAGCCGCAGTTTTGACTGGAAGGGAAGTACAGAGGGGCTTAAGATATGTCTTGATGAACTTGACGGATGTATATGTCATGTGAAAGTCAATGGCGTTGATTGCGGAAGTTTTCACAGTTATCCGTTGACTGTGGATATATCCCATGCGGTAAAAGAAGGAAAAAATGAAGTTACATTTGAACTTGTAAACACATTGAGAAATCTTCTCGGACCATGGCACAGACCTGACGGAGAAGTGGGGGCAATCCGCAGTCACTACGGTGATCCCGACAGCGGATGGATGGGTATTGCATACGACAAGGATACACAATGGTATGACAACCGTGTTCCCGACACCAAATTCTGGACAGACAGTTATATGCTGACTCCATTGGGGCTAAGAGGCTTAAGACTGGAAAAAGAAATATAAAATAATACAAAAAAGTCGCCACCGGGGACGGTCCCTTTTGGCGACTTTTTTAGTTATTTTTTTACAAAATCTAATGTATAGTTGATTTTTTGCAAATGTGGATATATAATAAATGTGGAGGTGATACCATGGAAAAAAAGACTCGTATAGTAAAAAATTCTTTTTCGTCGGAAAAAAACATCCTCACCGAAGAAAAAGAATTAAAATCATATTGTTCTTCCCATTATCACGACTTTTATGAAATAGATATTGTACTGGACGGCGAGGGAATAAGTGAATGTAATGGAGAAGAATTCCCTATAAAGAAGGGAATGATTACATTTGTATCTCCCGAAGATTTGCACTCATACAGAATGGAAGGAACTATGCATGAAATCAATATTCAGTTTACTTATGATGCTGTCGATACTCCGCTGATTTCCTTCCTTAATAATGTAAAAAACAACGTTATCTATGCGGATGACGTTGTTCTCTACAGTATATATTCACTTTTTTGTCTGCTTCATACATCAGATGATATTACCACCTCAAAGGAGTATTCATCCAGACTTCTGGAATGTATCATTCTTTCATTCAAGGATAAATTCAAAACAGATACAGTCAGGGAGTCAAAGCCTTCATCGGTGCTTCAGAATGCCATTGTATATATCCACTCTCATTTTAAAGAAGATCCCAGAATGCGTGATGTTGCAAAGTATCTGTATCTTAATGAAAACTATTTTTCCCAGATGTTTAAAGAAAATATGGGAGTAAGTTATAAGGAATATGTACGTCGGTTAAAACTTGAACATGCAAAGAAACTTCTTATATATACCGAATTACCTGTTACAAAGATTGCTTATGATTCCGGATATAATTCGCAGTCACATTTCAATCGTGATTTCAAATCCTATTATGGAATACCTCCGCTTGAGATGAGAAGATAATTCTCTTATATCAAATTCATACTTACCAGTGCATATATCCACAAGAACACCGTAAATATTGCAGATACTGAGCATACAACCACATACTGTCCCGCAAGTACATCGTCACCGCCCATTTGCTTTGCCATTACATAGGATGAAACTGCAGTAGGTGATGCGAGAAATACAAGAACGGTTGCAAGTTCTATTCCTCTGAAACCAAGATATATTGCAACAGGAATGAAAACAAGCGGTGTAAATATAAGTCGGCCTGCCGCGCCCCAGAGAATTTTTGTCATATTTCCTTTAAGTGAAGAGAAGGTAAAGGAAGCACCCAATACTATAAGTGATAATGGAGTGGATACCTTCGCCACATCGGTAATTGACTTATCAAATATATTTGGGATTTTTATTCCCAGAAGTACAAATACTATGCCAAGTACAGATGCGATAATAAGGGGATTCTTTGCCATTCCCCAAAGGACATTTCTGAAGTTTACATTTCCCTCTCTGAAATATTCCATACATACAACGGCGAGGATATTGTACATAGGTACAATAAGTCCTATCAGAAGGGAAGTGAGTCCCACATTTTCGTCACCGCAAAGGGCAGTTACCACAGGCAGACCGAATATCAGGAAGTTTCCTCTGAATATTGCCTGGATGATTACACCCTTCTGATTTTGTGTCTTTACAAATAACGGCACAAAAAACATAAGAAACAGAAATGATACTATAAGTGCCGCCCACATAAAGACAGTGAGTTTCATATTGAATACATTTGAAATATCTGTGTGATAGATATTACTGAAAAGTGACAATGGCATAAACACCTTGAATACCAGTGTATTCATTTTGTCAGATGTATGCTTGTCAATAAGGTTTATCTTCATAAGAAAGAAGCCTATTGCAAGATTCAGTATCAACGGCATTACTGCCGAAAAAGAAAGCAAAAAGTTTTCCATTTTGTGTTCTCCTTAAATGTCTTACAGTGACTTGTCCGCCTTTTTTAATGCTTTTGTAATGGCACATACAAGAATTGCCGCAACTATTGCTTCGGGCACACCGTTTGTGCCGATAACTGCAAGAATTACACTGTAAAATCCTTCAAATGCTGCTTCTTTTGCCATAGCGTAACTTTCGCCGAAGAAAAGATATATCATATTCATAACAAGAAGTGTATTTGTAAGAGAACCTGCAATTCCTGAAACGAGAAGCGCGATGGTTTCACTTTCTTTGTGTATGAGTTTGTATACATAATAAGGAACAACACCCACAAGAATTCTCGGTACAAAGCATATCACAAGGCTTAGCCAGTTTGTATTGAAGTCACCCAATGAGTATATTGGAGTGAATACAAAACTTGTGACTGTAGGGCTTATAAATGAATTGTTTACAAAACTTGTAAGACCAAATATAAATCCGAGAAATGCTCCCTTTTTTGGCCCTAAGATGATTGAACCGATTATAACCGGAATATGTATGGTAGTGGCTTTGGTGAATACTAATGGTATATAACCGATAAACGGTGTAAATGCCATAAGGATTATCAGTGCCGTAAAGAATGTAAGGATTACAAATTCTTTTGTTTTATTATCTCTCATAATATATGTCCTCCCTGTAGTAAATTCGGTTAATTAT
>JAZSJF010000304.1:0-4762 GCA_045534195.1 Clostridia bacterium
CTTCGTGCATTAAAAGGCAATTCAATTCATGGAGCGTAGCGAGAATTCATGGCTTTAGCCAATTCATGACAACGGAGTTGTCAATTCATCAAAAATAATTGGCGTCTAAATTGTTCACTGATTCTAAAATAACCTATAAAATACATAGGGAGAAAAAACAAATGAAAAAAGGTAATGTAACAGCACTCCTGCCGATAGGGGTATTTCTGGTATTATATTTGGGGCTTGGGATTTTGTTTGAATATTTTTTGAATATTCCGATGGGGTTTTATAATATTCCCATTGTAGTGGCGTTTCTTGCAGCACTTCTGGTTGCCTGCCTTCAGAACAGGTCTTTGAATCTTGACAAAAAACTTGAAATAATGGGACAAGGTGTGGGAGATAAAAATATCTTCACTATGATACTCATATTTCTTGAAGCGGGTATTTTTGTAGGTGTTGTCGGAAGAGGAAGTGCAGAAAGCGTTGCATATTTTATGTTGTCCGTAATTCCTGCGCAGTTTTCTGTAATGGTGCTTTTTGTTGTAAGTTGTTTTGTATCACTTGCAATGGGAACATCAGTAGGCACAATCACACTTATTACACCAATTGCAGTTGCAGTTTCAAGGGCATCAGGATTTGATATGCCCCTTTGTATTGCCACAGTAATCGGTGGTTCAATGTTTGGTGATAATCTTTCATTTATTTCTGATACAACAATTGCTGCCTGCAATGGTCAGGGATGCAGAATGAAGGATAAGTTTAAGGAAAACTTTTTTATTGCATTGCCTGCAGCAATAGTTACATTGGCTATATTGCTTGTAATATCACTTAATTCAGAAATCAACGGCAGTGTGACCAATGATTACAATCTGGTTCAGATAATTCCGTATTTACTGGTGCTTGTAGGGGGAATTCTCGGAGTAAATGTGTTTGTAGTTCTTCTTATCGGTATAGTTTCGGGAACGGTCATAATGCTTGCTACGGGAAGTACACAGGCTACTGAACTTCTCGGCAGTATGGGAGCCGGTGCTTCGGGAATGTTTGAAACAATTATTGTTACCATTCTTGTATCTGCAATCTGTGCACTTATTCGTGAATACGGCGGATTTGATGCATTGCTCAACGGAATAAAGAAAGTATTTCACGGAAAACGCGGCGGACAGGTCGGTATGGGAATTCTTGTGGGGGTTCTTGATATTGCCACTGCCAACAATACTGTTGCGATAGTTATGGCAAATCCTATTGCAAATGAAATTGCAAAGGATTATAATATCACACCAAGAAAAGCAGCATCTATTCTTGATACATTTTCCTGTGTATTTCAGGCAATACTTCCATACGGTGCTCAGATGCTGGTAGCAATTTCTGCAGCAACGGCACTTGATGCACATATTTCTGCCTTTGAAATAATTTCCAAACTTTTTTATCCGTTTTTTCTGTGTATAAGTTCCCTTGTGGCTATAATGTATTCGCGCAGTGAATCCGTTAACTGAGTTTGTCGTAACAAAGCACAAAAAAACTATGAAAAAATTCAATATAAATATATAAAGGAATGAAATAATATGAAATGGCTTATAGCATCTGATATTCACGGATCAAAGTATTTCTGTGAAAAACTTATAGAAAGATTCAAAGAAGAAAAAGCGGATAAATTTCTTCTTCTGGGAGATATTCTTTATCACGGACCGAGAAATGACCTTCCCGGAGGGCACGATCCAAAAGGGGTGATATCTCTTCTTAACGAATATAAGGACAGGATTATCTGTGTAAGAGGCAACTGTGATGCAGAGGTTGACCAGATGGTGCTTGAATTCCCAATAATGGCTGATTATATCCTTGTTACAGAAGGGGATAAGACCATTTTTGCCACACACGGACATATTTATAACGAAACTCATCTTCCGCCTATGGGAATGGGAGATATCATACTTAACGGGCATACACATATATCGAAATGTCAGGTTTATGACGGGGTTGTATATATGAATCCGGGTTCTGTGTCAATCCCAAAGGGCGGAACGCCTCACGGATATATGACTCTTGAAGATGGTGTATTTGTCTGGAAGACTCTTGACGGCGAAGAATACAACCGATATGAACTATAAAATTATACAAAACAGACTTTGTGAATAATCTTAGTCTGTTTTGTTGTTATTTGCTGTTATTTGTGATATACTACCCAAAAAGTTTGTTTGACGGAGGGAAAACTGTATGTGGAAAATCGATGTCAATGAGTTTATGAATCCTCAGAATAAATACCGTATGAAACTGATGCATCATAATTGGAAAAAAGAGACACGCCACACTCTTATGGATGCCATTCTTGATTGCGGATACGGCGGAGTTGTTACAAATCCTTCGTGGAGGCAGGGTGGAAGTGCCGAAGTACTGATTGATGATTTTTCGGAAACTCTCGATATGCTTGACAAAAAAGGACTTAAATACTGGATATATGATGAAGACGGATATCCCAGCGGCCATGTCGGCGGAAAAACGCTTGAAGGTCATCCTGAATATGAAGCAAAAGGATTTTATATGGTAAAGAGGGTGTCTTATCCTTCCAACGGAATAAAAAAAGGTACATTTCATATAGATGAAGAAACTGACAGGATTATATGGGCAGCGAAGTATCCTCTTGTGATAGATGCGGTTCACGATAATTACATAGATCATAACAGAATGGAGGCGGTACACTTCAGTGATACGGAGTGCAGTTATACTCTCAATGAGGGAGAAATACTGGTTATTTTTTGTGTAAAGCCTGCATATGAGGGAAGCCATTGTACTCATAATGTATCATCGTTTCTGAGATATATAAATGTAATGGATGAAAAGGCGGTAAAAAGATTTATTGAACTTGCCTATGAACCTATGGCAAAACAGATTCCCGATGCATTCGGAAGAGCAGAGGCGGTATTTACCGATGAACCCTCCCTTCAACATACTTACAGACGGACATATGAAACCTGGTCTTATGCACTTTGTCCATGGGTTGACGGACTTTTTGAAAAGTTTGAAGATGAATACGGATATTCAATTTATCCTTATCTTCCCGTGCTTTTTGAGGGAAGAAGCGAATACTTTCCTGAAATCTATGCTGTGAGAGTTCATTTTTATCATCTTGTAGGTAAGATTATAGGAAATGCATATACAGGTCAGATAAATGACTGGTTAAAGGAAAGGGGCGGTGTATTTTCAGGTCATTATATAGGAGAAGAGAATCTCTCTCAGCATGTGGAATTCTACGGAGATTTCATAGAAGTGCTCAAAAAGTCAGGATATCCCGGTGTGGATAATCTGTGGTGTATACCTGAAATATATCACTACAATACAGCAAAATTTGCTCAGATTGCCGTAAGAAAAAACAATACCAACGGTATGATGGTGGAAATGTGCCCATTCCAGCAGAAAGAACGGTTTTATAAGGACGGTGCAGATAATCTTTGTGCAATGGTTGACATTATGTATATGTCCGGGGTAAGAAAGATTAATTCCTATGTAGGTACTGATTTTAGTTTGTATGATAAATCAATAGAAGTAAGACAACTTGCTCTAAATCTGAAGGATTCAAAATATGTAAATGACTATATAGCCAGAATGAGTTATATGCTTGATGATGTAATGAACCACTGCGACACTTTTGTATATTACAATATTGAGAATACTCAGGCAAAGATGGTGCCGTCACACACACCTCTTACAGGACCGATACGGGATACAGATGAATCAAACACCCGTACCATCTCAAGGATTCTTGAAGAGGGATTTGATTTTTATTATGCAGACAAAGATGACCTGGTTGCGGCAGAGGAGAGTCTTAAAAAGGGAGAATCCCTTATTTCCGGTTGCAGAGTAAAAAATATTATTGTATCAGAATGTAATGTTATATATGATGATTCCATTAAAGCACTGAAGGCGCTAAGCGATGCGGGAGTAAATGTTATATTTGTTGATCAGGTTCCCTCTGTTTCAATAAACGGGAAATGTGCATCTTATGAAAAAATCCAATGTTCGTTTGATGCAATAACCCTCGATGAGGCAATTGAAGCTCTTATAAATGCGGAATCGGATTTCACTGCATCGGCAGATGATATCGTGCTTATGAAAAGTAAGTATATAAAAGAGAACACAGAAATGTATTTTCTCCACAATAATACCCGTGGTGTTGACGGAAAAGTAAGACTTAACCACAAAAACAAAAAACAGGCAAAAATCTATAATCCTGCAGACGGAAGTATAACAGATATCAAT
Organism: Clostridia bacterium; assembly: GCA_045534195.1. Taxonomy (GTDB): domain Bacteria; phylum Bacillota; class Clostridia; order UMGS1810; family UMGS1810; genus SIG435. The sequence goes on from JAZSJF010000304.1 coordinate 4,234, forward strand.
ATGGGCGAAACTTTCAGACTTCCTTCATACAGAGGGGTATTTATAGTATTTTGATTTTAAGATGTGCAAAACAGACTTTTTGCACATCTTTTTTGTGTATTAAGTCGCTTTTGTGCAAATTACCACTTGAAGCAAATAAGGGTTTGTGATTTAATATATACGGGTGAATAATATGAAATGCTTTGAAATACCGCTTTGTCCATTGCTGAAGGTTTCCAGAATGTACAAACAGAAACTTGATTTAAGAACACGGCATTGTACAAGAATTATAAATGAGTATATAATGTATATCATAAAAAGCGGAGAACTTCGTCTTCTTCAGAACAAAAAGGAACTTACGCTTGGTGTGGGGGATATGTATATATTCAATCCGGGTGAATTGCAACAACCGTCAGACAGTGTAAACTGCGAGTTTTATTATCTTCATTTTGATACAAACGGTGTCAGGGCGTTTGATATGGCTGATGAAGAGTATTCAGATGCCATATGGAAGAGAAAGGCAGATTTTCTCAAAGAGGATATCTATGGT
>JAZSJF010000330.1:0-5398 GCA_045534195.1 Clostridia bacterium
GCTTGGCCTCCGACTTCCTGAAGTTTCAAAGGATGCAAAAGTTCCCGAAGGCGGCAAAGTAATCGTAGAACCGTCAGATATGCTTAATTCTTCATCAAAGAGTGTAAAAGCGGAAAACGGTGTTGCAGTTGTCAAGTCAGAAAAAGCAGGGGCGGATACTTCATTGATTGTACGCTACAAAGATCAACTTACATCAATAATGGCAGTTGACGATGTATGTCTGCTCACTTTTAAAGTTCGTCTCAGAAGCGGCGGAGAAAACGGAGAAGGATATATCAAAGCGCAGATTCAGGCTTCAGGTCAGAATAGTCCGAAAGCACTTTTTGCAAGAGTACCTGTAACAAGTGAATGGACTACAGCGTATATGCCGTTTAAGGCACTTGAAAATATGCAAAGTGCATCCTTCAGATTTGGTGCTATGATTCAGGAAGTAGAAGTTAAAGACCTTCAGATTATAAACTACGGCAAAGGTTTCGATATAAACACTCTTCCGAATACAATTATTGTAGAAGCAAAAGCAGTTGCAAACGGACTTAAGGTTACTCCGTAAAAAAATCAGGTGATGCCAATTGCGTCACCTGATTATGTATTTATTATTAATTATTTGTCTATTTCATTTCTCTTAATCTTATTGGTTGTTGTCTTTATGAATTCATGGTCGCGGACAATAACTTCACTCATATGCTTATATGCAGGAAGGTCTTTGAATTTTTCTGCAATGTCCTTTGAAATCTGTTCATTCGGATTTTCGATATTCATTTCTTTTATCGCTTCTTCGCTTAAGAATACCTGACATCCAAGTGCTTCTTCCTGACCGTTTTCATCCTTTTTTGAATATACAACTGCTTCCATTACATAAGGAATGGAAAGTATCATATCTTCAAGAACTGCAGGCAACATATTCTTTCCGTTTTTTAATACCATGAGGTTTTTCTTTCTTCCGGTTATCATAAGTTGATTTTTGCTGTTGAATGTACCGTAGTCACCTGTGTTGAACCATCCGTCTTTAAGTACCTCGTCGGTAAGTTCGGGTTGTTTGTAATATCCCATCATTACAGAACTTCCCTTGACACAGATTTCTCCCTGACCGTCATCAAGTTTGTTTCTTAATTCTATTTCAAGATTAGGAAGAACAAAACCTACAGTTGTAGGATCATTCTGAAAATCAGAACGGTTGACGCTTACAAGGGGAGAACATTCGGTAATACCGTATCCGTTGATTACATCTATGCCGATATCTGTGAAAAACTGTGCAATTTCCGGTCTGATAGGAGCACCGCCGCAAACGATTTCTTTTAAGTTGCCGCCAAATACTTCAAGAATCTGCTTGAATATCACTCTTCTTAAGTCGATTCTCACTTTTCTCAAAGCCTTTGTTACCTTGAGCATTGTTCTGATAAGGTTGCCTTTTCCCTGCTTTTCAATATTTGCCCATATTTTCTTATAAAAAAGTTCAAGAAATGCAGGTACGAGGAATATATAATCAGGTTTGTAGTAGGGTAGATCCTTTACTATTGCCTTCAGATTTGAGCATATACAGATTGTTGTATGAAGATGCAGTGATGCCATAAGTCCGATTACACCTTCATAAGTGTGATGCATAGGAAGAACAGAAAGGCATCTTGTATAGATTGTAGCCACCTGAAGACCGTAATAACAGTTAGCCACTATGTTTCTTTCTGAAAGCATAACACCCTTTGCATTTCCCGTTGTACCTGATGTGTATACAAGGATTTTCAGTTTGTCAAGATCGCTCTTTAGTGCATCATATCTTCTGTCGCCTTCAAGATAGAGTTTTTTGCCCATTTCCTTAAACTTTTTATATGAAAGGAATTTGCCCTCATCTTCTTCTCTGTCTATACCGATGAAGTATTTGATATGCGGCATTTTGTCTGCATTTTCCATAAAGTCCTTTTCGTATCTTGATGTGTAGAAAAATACTTCAGAATCACTGTTGTTTACAATGTTTATAATATCCGAAACGGGAAGTTCCTTATCAATAGGCACATATACACCTTCGCCCATTACAACAGACATATATACATTTACCCAGTCGTATGAGTTTGCACCGATGTTTGCGATGTGCATTTTTTCCATTCCCATTTCACAAAGGGAAGTGCCCAGATATTTGATATCTTCATAAAATTCATTATATGTTACTTCGTAATCCTGCTTATTTTTTCTGAACATAAAAGCAGTTTTGTTTCCGTCTTCTCTTGATGCAATTTCAAATACATCCTTTACCCTTTCGATAGGAGTTACTTTGTAGTATTCAAGTTTCTTTGCCATTTCATCACCTCATATTTAGTGGCGGTGTGGATAACCGCATCATTTAGTATGTAATACTATTATAGTATATTTACCATTGTTTGTCAATAGTATATAAATGTAAAACACAATTATTTGACAGAATTTTTTCTAAGTGTTAAAATTAAACTAATATATATATATGTTACTCGGAGTGAAACTTATGAAAACAGTCCTTAAATACCTTAAGGGGTTTTATCTGAGGATGCTTATGGGATTTATTATAAAGACTCTCGGCACTGTGTCTGAACTGACACTTCCTCTGATACTCAGCCATATACTGAAAAATGTAATAGGAGAGAATATTTCCAGTATAATTATGTGGGGAAGCGCTATGATTTGCTTCTCTCTGATTGCCTGTGTGCTTAATGTCATTGCCAACAGAATGGCGGCAAATGTTTCGCGCAGTTTTGCAGGAAATTTAAGAAAGGATTTGTTCTCAAAAACACTTACTTTAAGTGCAAAAAAGACAGATGAATTTACCATCCCTTCACTTGAATCCCGTATTACTACAGATACATATCATGTCCACGGCTTTGTGGGAATGGTGCAGAGAATGGGTGTGAGAGCACCGATTCTTCTTATAGGCCGTGTAAGTCTGTAACTTATGATGGATACTGCACTTTCACTTGTTATGATATGTATGCTTCCTCTTATATTTCTTACCATACTTTTTATATCCAGAAAAGGTGTACCGCTATACTCAAGGGTACAGAAATCTGTTGATTCAATGGTAAGAGTTGTAAGAGAAGATGTGCAGGGAATCAGAGTAATAAAAGCATTATCAAAGTCTGAATATGAGCACAGAAGATATGATGAAGTAAACAAAAAACTTGTATCTGACGAAAAGAGAGCCGGTATAACAATGGGACTTGTAAATCCCGTTATGACTCTTTTTATGAATATGGGAACTGTATTTGTGGTTGCTATCGGTGCAAAAAGAGTATTTAATCATGCATCAGATCCCGAAACACTTATTGCATTTATGCAGTATTTCACACAGATATCCATGGCGATGGTTTTTGTCACACGAATGTTTATGATGTATACAAAAGCAAGTGCATCTGCAAACAGGATAGAAGAGGTTCTTTTGTGTGAAGATGATATAAAGGTAATGGGCAAGGATGTATATCCTGATATCATTACAGACTCATTTATTAAGTTTCAAAATGTATCTTTTTCTTATCTTGGCAAAAGGCAGGATGTTGATGGTATAAGTTTTGAACTGAAAAAAGGCGAAAGCCTGGGTATAATCGGTGCTACCGGTGCGGGTAAATCCACACTTATATATCTTCTTATGAGGTTTTATGATGTGGATAGCGGAGCCATATACATCAACGGAGAAGATATACGTACCATAGAAAGAGAACGTCTTTGCCGTATGTTCGGTGTAAGTATGCAATATGATTTCATATACGGAGATACAATAGAAGAAAACATAAAATTCGGAAGAGAATCAGATATGCAGGAGATAAGAAATGCCGCAAGGATTGCTCAGGCAGATGATTTTATATGTGATTTTTCCGAAGGGTATCAGAGAGTTCTTTCACAGCAGGGTACAAATGTGTCGGGAGGACAGAAACAGAGAATTCTCATTTCAAGAGCGATTCTCAAGAATCCTGACATACTTATTCTTGATGATTCATCATCTGCCCTTGACTATAAGACTGATGCCGGCTTAAGAAAGGCACTTAAAGAAAATCTCCCGGATACTACAGTTATAACTGTGGCACAGAGAGTAAGTTCCGTGAAAGAATCTGACCTTATAATGGTAATTGATGAAGGTAGAATCACAGGCCTCGGTAATCATCAGTATCTTATGGACAATTGCGGAGAATATAAAGAAATCAGTGATTCCCAGATGGGAGGTGCCTTTGTTGAATAATCAAAAAACAAAATCAAAAAAAGGCACACTTATAAGGTTGTGTTCATATGTGGCGAAATGCTGGTATCTGTTTGTCCCTGCAGTTATATTTACACTTCTTTCAAACCAGTTATCTTTGCTTGGACCTTACTACTCCGGAGAGGCAATTGATGCTATAGCAGGGGAGGGAGGAGTAGACTTTTCTCTTGTCGGTGCAAATGTTTCAAAGATGCTTGTGTGTTATATAGGTTCTGCAATTCTCACATATGTTCTTGCGGTTATTATGATACACCTGAGTCAGAAAGTTGTATACACTATGAGAAAACAACTTTTTGAAAAACTCACTACATTTCCCATCGGCTATTTTGATATGCATCCCACAGGTGATATAATAAGCAGAATCTCGTATGATATAGATACTGTAAATTCCACACTTTCCCATGACCTTGTTCAGGTAATGACAAGTCTGTATACAGTTATAGGTTCTCTTATATTTATGTGGAATATATCAAAGCCTATGATTCTTGTGTTTGTGATAACTGTGCCGGCGGCAATTCTGTTCAGCCGGTATCGTTCAAAACGGGTAAGACCTATGTTTTCTTTAAGATCTGCGAAACTGGGCGAACTTAACGGATATGCAGAGGAAATGCTTACGGGAACAAGAACGATAAAGGCGTATTCGAAAGAAAATATTATATCCGAAAGATTCAACATAAGAAACGAAGATGCCATGGAGGCGTATTATAATGCAGATTATTATGCAGCCGCTATGGGGCCGGGTGTAAACTTCATAAACAATCTTTCCATTTCACTTGTTATGATGCTTGGCGGAATCCTCTATATGTATTCTGTAACAGGTGTTGCCAAGGTGGGGACAGTGTTTTTTATTACTCTTGGCGGTGTGGCACAGTTTGTACAGTATTCAAGGAAATTTGCCGGACCTATCAATGAATTTGCAAATATTTTAAGTGAATTTCAGTCGGCAATGTCTGCAGCAGACAGAATATTCCGTATAATGGACGAAGAAAGCGAAAAAGCAGATTTGCCAAATGCTCTGTCTCTTGATGATACAAAAGGAGATGTGGAGTTTAGAGATGTGGAATTCGGTTATACCAAAGACAAAATCATTCTTCACGGAATAAGCCTTGTTGCAAAACCCGGAAAGACAATTGCCATTGTAGGCCCTACAGGTGCAGGAAAGACTACTATAATAAGCCTTCTTATGCG
>JAZSJF010000302.1:0-3455 GCA_045534195.1 Clostridia bacterium
TATCACCTTCGGTGATGATTTTTATTGGGATGTCGAGGACGCCATCCCCTACAATGTGCGAATTGCTATTTGCTTTAAATTTGTTATCATTATCAAATAAATTTGTCATATTGAGCGGAGTGAAACGGAGTCGAAATATCCCAAGGCATAGCGTCAAAAAGGAGCCAAAAAGAACCGTCCCTTTTGGTTCTTTTTTTACAAAAATATAACAACGGGGACAATTGAAATATCAATTATCCCCGTTGTTATTAACATTATTTCTCACGCCATTTTGCGGTGTGGAGGATTTGCCATATGCGGAAATAGGAAAAATGCTTCACAATTGTCAAACAGAATCCGAAGTTGTATGCGATACTACGAGAGGTTCTGTTTGACAATAGCAAAACGGTATACAATCAAAAGAAACCCGAATCATTAGAATTCGGGTTTCTTACTTTAGAAACAATATGTTTTATTTTTATCTCACCGTTTTGCGGTGTGGAGTATTTTTACATTTCCGCTTAGTCCATTGTGATTTCGAGAATGTTATCATATCCCTTGTGGAACGCCACCATTACAGTCTTACTCTGTCCGTTAGCCTCTACTGTCACATCATAGTCACCGTAGAAACCTCTTAAGCCAAATTCACCATTTGCATTGGTTGTACCCTCTTCATTTGTCCACCATTTGTTATATACAAGGTCCTGATAAGCCTGTCCGCCTTTTTTGAGATTCCAGTCTTCATCATATAACGGAGCATTCTTGTGATACTCTGAAGTTTTACTTGACCAGTGTCCCCACATATAGATACCTGTCATATTCGGATGTGAGAAGGTTGCTATCATAAAGTCTCTGTTGAAGTCTGCGTGCTGTTTTTCATCAGAGAATGCACCTGTAGAATATTCTGTAGCGATGATTTCATCTACGCCTGATTCCTTTACAACTCTGTCATAAAGAGCAAGCATTTCTTCCGGATTCTTAATAGTGCCGTTATAGTGAGACTGAAGTCCGAGTTTGTCTACATCCTTCATAGCCCCTACTCTTTCAAGCATTTCGATACGAGCGATGTAATCTTCACTCCACTGTGCTGCTTCATTGTATACAACTTTTGTGTCAGGATTCATATCATGCATCCATCTCATATATTCTGCAATATATTCTTCACCAAATGTATCTCTGAAAAGTGTATTTGCAACGATTTCGTTGGCAACATCCCACTCTTTCATTTCAGGATAATTTTCGATAACATATTTCATATAATCTTTGATAATCTGATCGAATTTTTCTCTGTTGCCTTCATTGAATGCTGTTTCAAGTTCCTTTGGCATAAGATAATTACCAAGTCTTGATACAAATTTTTCCCATACTATAGAATGTCCTCTGAAATATTTGATACCATTCACCTTAGCAAGATTCATTGTTTCTCTTACAGTTTCGGGCTGGTGAAGTCCCATTTTTGTATATGATTCAAAAACTGCAGAGTTATAGTTCTCTACAAAGGTTTTTCCTTGTGTTTTTTCAAGGTCAACTGAATTTGTTTTTCCGATAACAGAACCAAACTGAAATTCGTGCTCAAACATATCAGCCTTTACCTTTGCATCAGTGATAATGTTTCCGTCTTTGTCTTTTACTACTACTTTGAAATCACCTTTTCTTATCTGTTCGATTCTCTTATTTGCTTCTACTCTCCACTCTGCATCAGGAGCAAGAACCTTAAGAAGTGAAGCGTCACTGGGAAGGTCTGAAAGCGGATAATTGCCGAAATTGTAGATGTTGAAATCTGCTATTTCTACAGTCTGGGCATTGTATGCAAATCTTACACCCACATTAACAGCATTTTCTACCATAGCACACGGAATATAGAATGTACGGTATGTATTGTCAAATGTAAACACATCAAAAAGTGCCTTTTTGAATGTTTCAGGTGCTTCAATCTGAATCTTCACTTTGCCCAAACCATCTTCTGCATCTGTGGATATACATTTTGCAGTAAATTTAACGAGAAGACTGTCTCCCACTTCGGCACGACCTTTGAGTTTTTCGGTAAATCTGCCTATAATCATAGTATCCTTTTCAGGAGCAACAGGCACAGATACACGCAACGCTTCCGTAAAGCCTTCACCATCTATTGCGACCTTTTCGCATGTGGCACCTTCGACTTTTGAATCAAATTCCATATCATTGATAAATTCTTCAGGAGAAAGGATAAGCTTTGCATCGTCGTAGTTAACTCCTTTTTTTCCTAATACTGCATCAAAGTCTGAATAGTATTCGAGGTCGTTTAAATCCTTTGATCTTGTAAACTCTGTTGGTACAGGCCTGTGAACTGTACTCTTGAGAGTAGCAAGAGCCGGTGACTTTGCGACAAGTTTGTCACCAATGATAACTGTCTTTGTATCCCCGTCCCAGTTAACAGTTTCACCAAGGGCTTCTGACACAAATCTTACAGGCACCATAGTTCTTCCGTTAATTATCTGAGAAGGTGTATCAAGAGTAACAAATTCTCCATTAACGATAGCAGAAGCTTCACCGATGATATGGGTAATCACAGTACCGTTAACGCCAAATGCTCTTACTGTTTTTGTTTCTCCGTCCCATGAGATATCTGCACCGAGAGATTCAAATATGCCTCTCATAGGTACAAGTGTTCTTGAATTGATAATCACCGGCATCACATCATATTCGTGAAAATAGCCGTTGATTTTAATTTTGATTCCGTCATCTGCATAAGATACAAGTGAAAAACTTGTCATCATAAGACAGATAACTACCAATAATGCTAATACTTTTTTCATTGTTTTCTTCCTTTCATAAATTGTAATACGAATTCATTATACTATCACACTGTTAATAAAACAATATAAATTCTTATCTTTTTTTTATGAATTCTTATCATTAATTCTACCATTCGAAACTATACCTGTCAAACAACCTGCAATTGTAGTAAATTTACATTTCCGCCTAGTCCATTGTGATTTCAAGGGCGATACTACGAGAGGTTCTGTTTGGCTATAGCAAAACGGTATACAATCAAAAGAAACCCGAATCGTCAGAATTCGGGTTTCTTTCTTTAGAAACAATATGTTTTATTTTTGTCTCACCGTTTTGCGGTGTGGAGTATTTATTATATGCGGAAATAGGAAAAATGCATCACAATTATCAAACAGAATCCGAAGTTGTATGCGATACTACGAGAGGTTCTGTTTGACAATAGCAAAACGGAGTACAAAATCAAAAGAAAACCGAATTAAGTGAAATTCGGTTTTCTCTCATTAGAAATATTCTTTATTGTCTTCCCTACCGTTTTGCGGTGTGGAGTATTTTTACATTTCCGCCTAGTCCATTGTGATTTCGAGAATGTTATCATATCCCTTGTGGAATGCCACCATCACAGTTTTTGTCTGACCGTTAGCCTCTACAGTCACATCATAATCACCATAGAAACCTCTGAAACCATACATACCGTCTGTGCCTGT
>JAZSJF010000013.1:0-4215 GCA_045534195.1 Clostridia bacterium
TTTGTACATCATTTTTTTATATTCTTTTGGTGTCATATTCTATGCTTTATTGAATTGTGATTCAGAGGTGTTTATATGTTAATATGTGCAGATCACAAACCACTTCTTAGTAAAATGGAAAGGGCAAGATTGTTATATACAAATCCAAAATGCTCCGTTATGTTTCTGCCTTGCGGTGCAATGGCGCTTACCGGTTCGTCGAGAATGCAGTCGTCTACATTTGAACAGTTTTGTTCGTCTGTTGCTCTTGATTTGACTCTTAATGAATGTTGCAATCGATACAGTTTTTGTGCTATAATTAACAAAACAGCACAAAAGAAGGAATAAGATATGAAAACGCTGATAGAACTCTTTGATACATGCCAGATAGAAAATTTGATTGCAGGATTAAGACTTAATCCGGAAAAAATTATTTTTGTAGGTTTCGACAAAGTTATGAAACCTTCTATGCTTGATGATTTGAAAACTTTTTTTAATAAAAAAAGACCTGATATAATTATTGAATCAAAAAAGATAAGCAGATATGATTACGACAAAATTTACTGTACTCTTGATCAGATTGTGACAGAAAATGAGGACTGTTGCTTTGATCTTACCGGAGGAAAGGAACTTGTACTTACAGCAATGGGTGCTTTATCTGTAGTAAGAAATATTCCTATGGTACAGTTTAATATTCGCTCGGGGAATCTTATGAAGATACAAAACAGTGATGATATTGAAAGCGTGAATTCTTCAGAAATGAGTATCAGTGAATGCGTCTCTGTAAACGGCGGTGGTGTAGTGAAAAACACTGTTACTGATTATGAGTGGGAACTTAATGAAGAATTCAAATCCGATGTGTTTAAAATATGGGAAATATGTAAATCAGACTGTCAGGCGTGGAATACACAGGCTAATATGTTTGATTTGTTTGTGAAAAAAGGAAATCTTAATCTTGATGGTGTAATAAAAGTTGACATATCAACACTTGTATACAACAAAAAGAACACCGCTGTAAATGAAGAAATTTTTGACGCTTTGTCAAAAGAAGGGTTGATAACAGATTATTCTTATAAAAATCATATTCTTTCTTTTGGATTTAAGAATGACCAGATAAAACATTGTTTGCTTAAAGCAGGAAATATTCTGGAACTTTATGCATACATAACAGCCCATAATATATGTGATAAAGAACCGGGATTTTATAACGATATGGATATTGGTGTATTTGTTGACTGGGATGGTGTCGTGACGGAATACGACGATCCTTGTGATACAAGAAATGAAGTTGACCTGATTTTTATGAGAGGTTTGATTCCTGTATTTGTTTCCTGCAAAAACGGGCAGGTTCACAAAGAGGATTTATATGAGTTATATTCTGTGGGAGAAAAGTTTGGCGGTGAATATGCAAAGAAACTGCTTCTTTGTACATATATCAGTAACGATTCTCAAAAAAAGGAAAATATAATAAATCGTGCCAAAAGTATGAATATAGATATTATTGAAGACATTGACTTATATGATCAGGCAAAATTTGAAAGTATCCTTCAGGGAAGAACACGCTGAAGATATAAGGAGTAGAAAAATGAACGAAAAAACTTATACAAGCGGACAACTGTTGAAACGGTTTATTCCGTATTTCAAACCATACAAAAATATATTGATTTTTGACCTGATATGTGCATTGCTCACCACAATCTGCGAGATTGTTTTGCCGATGATTATGAGGCATATCACCAATACCGCACTTGTGGATGTAGGATTACTGTCTGCAAAACTTATAGGCGGACTGGGTGCACTGTATCTGGTTCTTCGTATCATAGATGCACTTTCAAACTATTATATGGCAAATATGGGACATGTAATGGGAGCAATGATGGAAACAGATATGAGAAGAGATGCATATGAACATCTTCTTAAATTATCCGATACATATTACAATAATACCAAAGTCGGACAGATAATGGGCAGAATAACCAATGACCTTTTTGAAGTAACGGAATTTTCTCATCATTGTCCTGAGGAGTTTTTTATTGCAGGGATAAAGATTGTTGCTTCATTTATAATACTGTCAAATATAAATCTGATGCTTACTGTAGCAATTTTTCTTTTTGTTCCTCTTATGACTGTAGTGTGTGCCGTAATAAGCAGACGGATGAAAAAAATATTTGCTAAACAACGTTTTCAGATAGGTGAACTGAATGCAAACATAGAGGACAGTCTTTTGGGGCAGAAAGTTGTAAAGGCATTTACAAACGAATCTATAGAGAATGAAAAATTCGAAAAGGGAAATGTTGAATTTCTCAATATAAAGAAAAAATCCTACAAACTTCTCGGGCAGTTCAGTACATCTACCAGGATATTCGACGGATTGATGTATCTTACCGTAGTATTTCTTGGCGGAATGTTTCTTATGAACGGCAAAATTCTTCCCGGTGATATGGTTGCATATGTAATGTATGTTTCTACTCTTATCGCGACTATTCGCCGTATAATCGAGTTTACCGAACAGTTCCAGCGTGGTATAACAGGCATTGAGAGATTTGTTGAAATTATTGATTCTGATATTGAAATATTTGATGACGAAGATTGTGTAGTTATATCAGAGCCAAAAGGTGAAATTGAATTTAAAAATGTATCATTTGAATACCCTGATGACCATAACAAAGTGTTTAAAAATCTTAATCTTAAGATTAATCCGGGTGAAAAAGTGGCTATTGTTGGGCCTTCAGGCGGCGGAAAAACCACCTTGTGTAATCTGATTCCGAGATTTTATGATGCCACAAGCGGAGAGATTACTCTTGACGGACAGAATATAAGAAAAATTTCATTGAAATCTCTCAGACAATCTATCGGAATGGTGCAACAGGAAGTTTATCTGTTTTCCGGTACTGTATATGAAAATATTTCCTACGGTAAACCGGGTGCAACTTACGAAGAAGTAATTGACGCTGCAAAAAAAGCAGGTGCACACGAATTTATATCTGAACTTAAAGACGGATACGATACATATGTAGGGGAGAGAGGGGTTAAATTATCAGGCGGACAGAAACAAAGAATAAGTATTGCAAGAGTTTTTCTTAAAAACCCTAAAATTCTAATCCTGGATGAAGCAACAAGTGCTCTTGATAATGAAAGTGAATACGCAGTTGCCAAATCCCTTTCTGAACTTTCAAAAGGAAGAACATCCTTAACTATTGCACACAGACTTTCCAGTATAAAGAATTCTGACAGAATACTTGTTCTCACAGAAGACGGTATAGTTGAGGAAGGAAAGCATGATGAACTTATAGAGAAAAAAGGTATGTATTATAATTTTTATAATATGGCGAATGAGATAAAATAGTCAATATTTTTTAAATATTTGTTTTTTAGAGCAATTTAGTATATTGAATACAACAAAAAATTGTGATAACATTATTTAAAAAATGGGAGGTTTTTGCTATGAAATTCGGTGTATGTAAAGATATAAAGAAACTGGCGGAATTTAATTCGGATATTGTTGATTATTGTGAAATGCCGCTTTCTGCCATTTCCAAAATGACTGATGAAGAAATATCAGAAAGAATTGAAATTATAAATAAAACAGGAATTCCTGTTACTTGTGTGAATGGCTTTTTCCCAAAGGATATGCCGTTGTGCGGACCTGATATGAATGAAGAAGAAGTAACGAAATATACGGAAAATGCACTCAAAAAGGCACATATGCTTGGTGTAAAAATACTTGTTCTCGGTAGCGGTAAAGCGAGATATATCGAAGACGGATGGGACAGAGAACTTTGTCTTGAACAGTTTGAAAGAGTCTGTTTCATTGCAGGAGAAATCGCATCGAAATATGATATGACCGTTGTTATTGAGCCTCTTAGAAAAGGTGAAACCAACAATATAAATTCTGTCAAAGAAGGCGCGGATGTAGTCAGACATATTAATCATCCAAATGTGAAACTTCTTTGTGACATCTATCATTTTGAAACAGAAAATGAACCTATCGAAAATATAACAGATAACAAAGATATACTTAAGCATTTTCATATAGCAAATCCTGATGGCAGAAAGTATCCCAAGCCGACAGATGCTTACGATTATACAAAATTTGCTGATGCTATGAAGAAAATCGGATATGACGGAAACCTTAGTATCGAAGGTAAAGATGTTGATTTTGACAATGAACTTCCGATAAGTATTAAGTTTTTAAAATCAATTTTTTGATAAATAATAAAGATGAAAAATCAAACG
>JAZSJF010000021.1:0-2019 GCA_045534195.1 Clostridia bacterium
CAATGATCTGAGGCATTACATCAAATTTCTTTGCCTCGCCGTTGATTGTGATTTTGATATCATCAGCAGCCATTACAAATGTAAGAGAGCTGAGTACCATAACCACTGCCAAAATGATAGATAATATCTTTTTCATTTTAAACATCTCCTTTATATTTTTTGGTATAGTAAGTATAACACAAATTATTCAATTTGGATATAAACAAAATGCACAAAAACACAAAAAGTTTTTTGTGCAAATGATACAAAAGAATACAATATCGTTATTCTGAACACAGAAAATCTCAAAAATAAAGAAATCCACTCCACAGTCATTCCGAACGGATGACTGCGGAGTGGATAAATATCATCATTATATCATTCTGCTTTTAAAAATTCTACATTATCAATGTAAATAACAGAAGGATTTGTACCGTCAACATCGGCAAAATTGAATCTCAATCCTGTTGTTGCGGATACATGGTCGTCGCCTACTGTAATATCAAGTTCTATCTTTGTCCATTTGCCTTTTTCAAGGGTAAATGTTTTTGCAGAACTCTTGAATCCGCTTGCAGTTTTGTTGGCGTATACATTCATTGAAAGTTTGACACTGTTTCCGCCGGTAGTTGTTTCTGCAACACAAACCCAGAATGTAGCCTTATACTTGCCGCCCTTCACATATGATACCAAATCTGCAGGGATGTCGTTTATTCTTCCGTCTACAATTCCGGAAACGGAAGGCTTTTTGCCAAGAGATGAATCAAGTTTAAGAACTATTGAACCGAAATCGTCTGTAGTATTAGGCTTGGATATACCCGCTTCTGTATATGTAACATATTTGAAGGAACCGTCTGTATTTTTGCCTGTTTCATCTTTTCCCCAGAAATTGATTCCTGTGGATGGTGCGGCATTATTTTCTTCAAATCCGATTTTTACAAGAGATGTTCCCTTGGTTGATTGAGCATTGTCTGTTGAAGGAGCAACAACCGGAGCAGCCTCTTCTTTCTTTTCTGTTACAACGGGAGCGCTTGTACCTTCTGCATCGCCCACGATTGTAAGATTGTCCATATAAACTGCTTTTATACTGTCACCTTCTGCAATTCCTGCGAAACCAAATCTTGCACCTGTTGAAGCGCCTTCCTGTTCTGATTTTACTTCAAAAGGAAGTTCAATTCTGGTCCATTCGCCTTTTTTTACAGTGACAGTCTTATTTGTCTTAAATCCATTTGCCTTGTCATTTGCGTAAGCGCTCATTGACATCTTTGCGGAATCACCGCCATTGGTTGTTTCTGCAAGATAAACCCATACATACATTGTATACTTTCTTCCTGCTTTGAAATTCACCATTTCTTTAGGAATGTCATTGATTCTTCCGTCGTGGATACCATTAACGGGTGGTTCCTTAAGATTTGCTGTATCAAGTTTAAGAAGTGTCGCACCGAAATCATCATCTGAATCCGGCTTTCCGATTGAAGGAACATCACTCCAGTTCACATATGAATAAAGACCGCTTGTGTTTTTGCCGTCTGCTTTCTTTCCCCAGAAATTGAGTCCTGAAGATGGAGCAGCACTGTTTCCTTCGAATGATACAACCACAAGTTTGCTTCCGGCAATTGCGGCAGGCTTTTCAGTTTTTGCCGGTTCTTCATTTCCACCTGCATCCTTTGAAATAATTACTGTTTTTGTATTTCCGTCCCAGTCAACTTTACAACCAAGTGATTCTGCAACAATCCTTGCAGGAACCATTGTTCTTGATTCGATAATCTGTGCCGCAACATCAAGAGCAATAACCTTGTTGTTGACTTTGGCAGCCTTTTTGTCGATTGTAAGAGTCACTGTTGTGGTGGCAGTTTTGCCTGTTGCGGTCTTTGTAGCATCGTCCCAGCCAACTTCTGCACCCAATGCTTCAAAGATTGCTCTCATAGGAACAAGTGTTCTTCCGTCGATTATCTGAGGCATTACATCAAATGTCTTTGTCTCGCCGTCGATTGTGATTTTGATACCATCATCTGCCATAACAAAAGAAACAGAAGAAAGTAC
>JAZSJF010000344.1:0-2509 GCA_045534195.1 Clostridia bacterium
AGGATTACCTATAGAAAATTTAAGTTCATCTCCATTTTCTATGTCTATTTCTGCCAGTTTAAGGGAAAAGCCCCTCCAAAGGGACTTTACCGTATCAAAATCTATACTTGTGTCACATTTTGCGATTGTTTTGTCTGTTAATTTATAATAATCTGCCATAATTGCACCTCAAAAATATATTAACCCACAACAATTTCAAGGATATTGTCATATCCATTGTAGAATGCTGCGGATACCTTCTTTGTTTTTTCGCCAACTGTTACTGTTACATCATAATCACCATAGTAACCGCGAACATTGAACTCACCATTTTTGTCTGTTACACCGGATGTCTTTGTCCACCATTTGTTGTACACAAGGTTTTGATACATCTTTCCTGCAAGTCGCATATTCCAATCTGCGTCAAACATAAAGTTGTTTTTGGTATATGCAGATGTTTCCCAGAAATCCCAGAAGGTGATACCCTTGATATTCGGATGTGAGAATGATGCTATCATCATATCTCTTAAGTATTCTGCCTGAAGATTCCAGTCTTGCTTAGGGAATGGAACCGATGACTCTGTGACACGAAGTATCTTGTATCCGTATTCATTCACAAGTCTGTCATAGAGTGCCAGAAGTTCGGTAGGCTCCTTGTATGAAGTGAAGTGAGACTGAAGACCGAGAGCGTCAATATACTGATCTGTGCCATTTGCCTTGAAACTGTCAAGAAGATCATAGAATGGAGTAGTCCAGTATGATGTTTCGTTGTAGAATATAGTAGTCTCAGGATTGATTTCTCTCATCCAGCTAAGATACTCTTTTACATAATCTGCACCGTACTTATCTCTCATTATATGGTTGGCTATAAGTTCGTTTGCCACATCCCACTCTTTCATTTCAGGATATTCGTCTGTCACAAGCTGCATATAGTCCTTGATTGTCTTTTCGAACATTTCTTTGTTGTCTTCTTCGAAGTACTTCTTGCTGTCTTTACTCATAAGGTTGTTGCCCTTGTTACTTACAAACTTTTCCCATACAATGGAGTGACCTCTGAAGTTCTTTGCACCAAGAGCAAGTGCTCCGTCTATAGTTTTTCTTGCAAGCTCAGGTCTCAGTTCATGGATACCCATCTTTGTATATGATTCCAGAGTAGCACCATTGAAGTTTCTGGAAAATTCATAACGATATTTCTCCAGCTTCTCGAATCTGTTTTCGTCAATAGCAGTACCGAAAGGAAACTCGTGGTCAAACATATTGAACTCTACATTTGCACCGGGAACTACATTGCCCGCCTTGTCCTTCACCACTACCTTGAAGTCACCTTTACGGATCTCTTCTATTCTGTTTATAGCTTCTTTTCTCCAGGGTGAATCAAGTTTAAGCTGATGATAGCCTGTTTCACTGCTTGGAAGATCTTCTATCTTCACATCAGGACCGAAGTTATACACCTGAAAATCTGCGATTTCTACTGTCTGGATATCAAAGGCAAATCTTATACCTATATCTATTGTACCGTCCATCATTACAAAAGGAACATACATTGTCTCCCATTCTTTGCCTGCTTCTACCTTCTGGAAAACTGCTTTCTTATATGTCTTAGGATGCTCTACCTGAATCTGAATGGTAGCATATCCATCGCCACCTTCAGGCTGAGCCGCAAGCTTCAGGAAAAACTTGATAAGACATACATCGCCTTCCTTGGCAAAGTCCTTGAGTGCACTTCTGAATCTGCCTATTACCTTGGTATTTGATGTAGTCGCTTCCTTCACATCTACTCTCAATGCGTTTGCAAATTCGTTTCCGTCCTGAGGTGACAAGCCGTATTCAGCGATATCGCCTGTTGCCATCTCGATTTTTGACATAAATTCATCCGGTGATGCAAAAAACTTTGTAGCATCATCAAGTGTAACTGCGTTCGCTACATCATTATCCTTATGTACATAATATGTAAGAAGGTCATCCATAGATGATGTCTTTTCGAACTCTGTAGGTACAGGTCTGTGGATATTTGAACGAAGGTCTGCAAGTCCGTTTTTGCCGCCTTCACCGATGATAACTGTCTTTACCTTATCATCCCAGGCTACACTCTCGCCAAGGGATTCGGATATAAATCTTACAGGTACCATAGTTCTTCCGCCAATGATCTGAGCAGGTACATCAAGTGTCTTATCTTCTCCGTTTACAGAAGCTTTGGTGTCGCCTATTGTAAGCTTCACCGCTTTATCACCTTTCACACCTGTTGCACTCTTGGTAGCATCATCCCAAGCTACATCCGCACCAAGAGCCTCAAATATCCCACGCATAGGCACAAGAGTACGGCCATCCATAATAACAGGCATTACGTCAAAATAATGTGCAACTCCATCGATTTTTACACTGATTTCATTAACAGCAGCGCTTACAGGTGCACTTATAAAAAGTGTACAAAGCATCATTGCAACGAGAAATACAGAAACTATACTTTTCATAACATTTTCCTCCGTTCTATCAAAAATTTTCTGATTATTATAATCCATTCCCCGGGTGT
>JAZSJF010000073.1:0-2943 GCA_045534195.1 Clostridia bacterium
AAGAAACGGTAAGAGAACTGCTAAGGCTGCTCTTAAGATTGCATGTGACCTTGTTGCAGAAGGTATGATCGATAAGAAACAGGCTGCTGCTATGATCGATCCAAGAAACCTTGACACACTTCTCCATCCACAGTTTGATGCAAAAGCACTTAAAGAAAACACACCTGTAGGCAAAGGTCTCGGTGCTTCTCCCGGTGCTGCTTGCGGTAGAGCAGTATTTACTGCTGAAGATGCAGTTGCATGGGCAGAAAAGGGCGAAAAGGTTGTTCTTGTTCGTCTTGAAACATCACCTGAAGATATCACAGGTATGAAGGCTGCTCAGGGTATCCTTACAGTAAGAGGCGGTATGACATCTCACGCTGCCGTTGTTGCTCGTGGTATGGGTACATGCTGTGTATCAGGTTGCGGCGAAATCAATATGGACGAAGAAAACAAGAAGTTCACATTGGCAGGCAAGACATATAACGAAGGTGACTATATTTCAATCGACGGTTCAACAGGTGCTATCTACGACGGTATCATCCCAACAGTAGATGCAGAAATCGTTGGTGAATTCAAGACAATTATGGAGTGGGCTGATGAATTCAGAACACTTAAGATAAGAACAAATGCAGATACACCTGCAGATGCTAAGAAAGCAAGAGAACTCGGTGCTGAAGGTATCGGTCTTTGCCGTACAGAACATATGTTCTTTGAAGCAGAAAGAATTGCTGCATTCAGAGAAATGATCTGTTCAGATACAGCAGAAGCAAGAGAAGCTGCACTTGAAAAGATTCTTCCATATCAGCAGGGAGACTTTGAAAAACTTTATGAAGCACTTGAAGGAAACCCTGTTACAATCAGATTCCTCGATCCACCGCTTCATGAGTTCGTTCCTACAGAAGAAGCAGATATCAAACTTCTCGCTGATTCTCTCGGAAAATCTGTTGATGATGTAAAGGCTATCATTACATCACTCCACGAATTCAACCCAATGATGGGACACCGTGGATGCCGTCTTGCAGTTACATATCCTGAAATTGCAAAGATGCAGACAAAGGCTGTTATCCGTGCAGCAATCAATGTTAAGAAGGCTCATCCTGACTGGAACATCGTTCCTGAAATTATGATTCCTCTTATCGGCGATGTAAAAGAACTTAAGTATGTTAAGAACTTTGTAGTAGAAACTGCAGATGCAGAAATCGCTGCTGCAGGAAGTGACCTCCACTACGAAGTAGGTACTATGATAGAAATCCCAAGAGCAGCACTTACTGCTGACGATATCGCAAAAGAAGCTGACTTCTTCTGTTTCGGTACAAACGACCTTACACAGATGGCATACGGTTTCTCCCGTGATGATGCAGGTAAGTTCCTCTCTGCATACTACGATACAAAAATCTTCGAAAATGATCCATTTGCTAAACTTGACCAGACTGGTGTTGGTAAACTTATGGAAATGGCTATCAAACTCGGTAAACCTGTTCAGCCTAAACTCCATGTTGGTATCTGTGGCGAACACGGCGGTGACCCTGTATCTGTAGAATTCTGTCACAACATCGGACTTGACTATGTATCATGTTCACCATTCAGAGTTCCAATCGCTCGTCTTGCTGCTGCTCAGGCTGCAATCAAGAATATGTAATCGGATTTGAAACTCAGATTATAAACAGTAACTATTTAAACACTCTGCAGATTGTACTGCAGGGTGTTTTGCTTTACAGGATAAAGTGTGTGCTGTAATTGACATTGTCTTTGATATATTGTAAAATTAAGAAAAGCCTTTGCAAAGGGGATAGTATATATGTACAAAATTTCTGTACCGATAATGAATAGTAATGTGACAAGTGAAGATAGAGCAAAAGTACTTGAAGAACTTAAGCATTTTGATGCAGAGAGAGTATTTCTGGCACTTAACACATATGAAACAGATTTCGGCAAAAGGGCTAAGGTGATGGATGCTCTTAAAGAAAATTGCGAATTTTTTAAGAAAAACGGCTTTGAAGTGGGGGCATGGATATGGACATTCTGGGTTAAAAATAACACAGAGTTTCGAAATATGATATCAATTTCAGGTGCAGAGATAACAGAATTTATGTGTCCCACTGATGAAAAATTTGTAGAATTTTCTTCCTCTTATATCAAAGATATCGTAACTTGCGGAGTAGATATGATAATGTTTGATGATGATTTCCGATATGGGTTTTTGTCTGACAGTCCTGCGTGCCTATGCGATGCACATATCAAGGAGATAAACTCTATAACAGGCGAAAATCTCAGCCGTGAAGAGATAAAGAATTATATCACAGAAGGAAAGCCGAACATTTACCGTGATGCATATCTTAAGGCAAACGGGGATGCATTTAAGAATTTTGCCCGTTCAATAAGAGATGCAGTGGACCAAATCAATCCTTCTGTAAGACTTGGTGCATGTGCCTGTCTTACTTCATGGGATATTGATGGAGTAAATGCCTTTGAACTTTCAAAAATCCTTGCAGGAAATACAAGACCATTTATTCGTCTCATCGGTGCGCCTTACTGGGCAGTTAATAAAAACTGGGGAAATCAACTTCAGGATGTGATAGAACTTGAAAGAATGGAGAACTCGTGGAATGACGATGACAGTATCGAAATTTTTGCAGAAGGAGATGCCTATCCCAGACCAAGGAATCTTTGTCCTGCAAGTTATCTTGAGGGATTTGATACGGCGATCAGAGCGTCAGGTTGCACAGATGGTATTCTCAAATATGGTATAGACTACTATTCAAAAGTAGATTATGAAACAGGATATAGAAAAGCACATATAAAGAATAAACCCCTGTACAAAAAAATAGATGACATCTTTTCGAATATGACATCCACAGGTGTGCGTGTGTATGAGTTTATGAACAAAGTATCTGATATGGTTGTACCTACAAAGGTCAACAAAACTGTGGACATACATAATCTGTTCTTCTCAAAAGCAGC
>JAZSJF010000001.1:0-3112 GCA_045534195.1 Clostridia bacterium
CATATCATATAATTTGGTTTGTTCAAGGGTAAGAGTAGGGTAAATCCTTACACAGGAAGGAGAAAGACTGATAAGGTCTTCGCAGGTTTTTATGGATTTTTCGAAAGTATCACCTGGAAGATTTGTCATCATCTGAAGACCGAGGCTGATGCCGTATTCTTTTATCAGTTTTGATGCTTTGAATACATCATCTCTTGTGTGTCCGCGCTCAGAAAGAGTCAGAACTTCGTCATCTGTTGACTGTACGCCAAGTTCAATTGTGCCGATTCCGTATTTTTTCAGATTATCGAGTATATCTTCATTTATACAGTCCGGTCTTGTGGAACATCGAAAAGTATTTACTTTGCCCATATCTATATATTTTTTGGCAAGGGCGCAGAGTTCTGTCTGCTTTTCTTTATCTATGGCGGTGAAACTTCCGCCGAAGAATGCAATTTCAACAAAATCGTCGTGGTTATTTACTGTAGTGAGATGCTCGTTTATAATTTTTTCTGCATCGTTGACTGAAAGGGGAGATTTTTGTCCTGTGATTGTTTTCTGATTGCAAAAAACACACTGGTGAGGACATCCGTAGTGGGGGACAAAAACGGGAATATTAATGTGCGCCATTTTTTCCCTCAAAATATGCTATGCATTTACAAGCAGCATTCTGCTCGGATTCTCTTTTGCTTTTTCCTTCGCCGGATGCAATTTGTATATCATCTATATACACCGCACTTTCAAATACTTTCATATGGTCAGGGCCTGTTTCACTGATAAGTTTGTATGAAACTTTTTTCGAAAGAGCCTGACATTTTTCCTGAAGAGCGGTTTTGAAGTCTGTGTTTCTCAGTTTGCCTGAAACGGCATCGTTTATATAAGGTATAATAAAACTTAACACAAAACTTTCCGCCACTTCAAATGAAGAGTCAAGAAATACTGCTGCAATTACAGATTCCATTGCATCTGAAAGAATTGATTTTCTTTTTCTCCCGCCTGTTAATTCTTCTCCGTTCGACATATAAACGAAGTCACCGAGCCCGAACTTTTCTGCAATATCAGAAAGGGTATTTTCACATACCACCAGGGCTCTCAGTTTGGACATTTTCCCTTCGGGGTAATCGGGGTACTCTTTAAAAAGATAATTGGCAACCGATAAACCGAGTATGGAATCACCGAGAAACTCCATTCTTTCATTACATTTGTTGTGGGATTTGTTTGACGATTCGTTCAAGAATGAACTGTGAGTCAGTGCAGTTCTCAAAAAAGATATATTATTGAATTTATAACCGATATTCTGTTGAAATGCTTCAGTTTTTTTCATAAGTATTATTCGCCGATTGCGTTTTTTATGTATTCGCAGGCTTCTCCGACCGTAGAAATTTTTGCTGCATCTTCTTCTGATACTTCAAATCCGTATTCTTCTTCAATGGCAAGAATAAGTTCTACCATATCAAGTGAATCTGCACCAAGATCGTCGATAAATGATGCATCGGGAGTGATTTTATCCGGGTCTACACCCAGTTGTTCTGCAATAATTGGTTTCATTTTTTCAAACATATTTTTTACCTCCAAAATAAATTTCAATAAAGTATATACCCCTTATTTTTTATTTAAAACAAAAAATTTTAAAAAAATTCAAAATGTTTTCTTAATTGGTTGAATTTATTTGTTTTTTGTGATAAAATTATATAATCCTTGTTCACAGTACAGATAAGAAGGTGAGAGCGAAGTGACAAAGGTTCAGAAGTTTTTTGAACGAATAGGATTGGACAAAGATACAGAGATAAAATTTACATATGATTTTATACAACCTTCATTTTATTGCGAAATGCATCCTGACTCAAAGTTCAACAAAGCACCTATAATTGCTCTGAAAACGCCGGACGGAAGAAAAACTGTGAACGGCAGAGAGTTCAAAAAGTTTTTGGGTGAAGATGTTGTACATATAGAAGAAAATATTTCTGATGAAAGATTGGTTGAAATACTTTCGGATGAATTTAATATAAAATACACTATATAAAATTATGTTATCAAAAGGAGATTAATTATGACAAGCAACAAAAAATCAATTTTATCATTAGTTATTGCATTTTCTCTTGTAATTTGTTTCTTTGCCGGATGCAGTAAGGACGAAAATGCAAAAGAAACCGACAACGGTACAAAGACAGAACAGACACAAAACAGTCAGAACGGCGAAAAGCCTAAGTCTGATGCTCCGGTTTTGGGCGAAGATGTCAAACTTAATTCCGGTGAAGTTGTGAAGAAAGATGATATTCAGAAAGAAGCAGAAGTATATATTCCTGATTCTTTGCCAAAAGAAATAAAAACTGTAGATGACCTTATCAAATATAACGATTATGTAGAAACAATTCCCGACGGCAGAGAAAAAGAACTTTTGCTTCTCAAAATGCAACTTTTCCTTGAACAGATTCAGTAAAAGGAAGGAAGTATACAAATGGAAAACAAAAACTGTAATACAAACAAAGAATGTCATCTCACCAGTATAGGCGGACAGGCGGTAATGGAGGGGGTAATGATGAGAGGCCCTAAAGAAATTGCCACTGCAGTCAGAAAATCCGACGGCGAGATAATCATTGACAAAAGACCTGTTTCATCAATTCTTAACAAATGGAAATTTCTTAAATTGCCCATATTAAGAGGTGTTGTTTCATTTTTTGAATCTATGATTGTAGGCGTGAAATGTCTTATGTTCTCTGCAGAACAGGTTGACCTTGAAGACGGCGACAGTATGGAAATGTCACGCTTTGAAAAATGGCTTGATGATAAATTTGGTGACAAAATAAAGGATATAGTGATATATTTTGCAGTGTTTGTATCACTTGTATTCAGCATAGGGTTGTTTATGCTTTTGCCTCACGGAATTTCATCTGTTATAAAATGGGCTCTTAAGATTGAAGCACCTGTTATCCTCAACCTCATGGAAGGTGTAATAAGAATATCGATATTTCTTCTCTATATAGGTCTTGTGGGTAAGATGAAAGAGATAAAGAGAGTGTTTGAATATCACGGCGCAGAGCATAAGAGTATTGCCTGCTATGAGTTTGGTGATGAACTTACTCCCGAAAATGCAAAAAAATATTCAAGACTTCATCCAAGATGCGGAACAAGC
>JAZSJF010000451.1:0-4083 GCA_045534195.1 Clostridia bacterium
CGCATATATCCCGATGATTTTGATGCATTCAAGGATTACAAGGACGGCGAAATGTGTCTTGCCAAGTTCTATGTAAGAAATATTGAAGGCGGAAACTTTGATACAAAGACAAACAGAATCTACGCTTATTTCTGTGAAAAATCATTCCGTGCAGCAAATAATCGTGAATCCTACAAAATAGTGGATTTCGACAACAACTGGAGAGCCGCATATGTTCCCGTGAAACTTAACCACGAATACGGCAAAGCAGGATATATATTCTCTCTTAACCCCGTTTATTACAAGGGTATTGTGGAAGTAGGCGGTTTTGAACTTATAAACTACGGCATAGGAAAATATGACTACACAGATATGCCTGCTATGCTTGGATATTATCAGGGTTGTGAAGAAGATGCACAGTGGAGAAAAGATGCAATGGAGAGAATCGACCAAATAAGAAAAGGCGATGTATCCATTACAGTAAAGGACAAAAACGGCAACCCTGTACCTGATGCAAAAGTCAATGTGGATATGTATGAACACGAATTTGACTTTTCTATTGCAGTAGGTCAGCAGATTGCAAAAATGCCGAAGTACAGAGAAACAGTTGTACAGAACTTCAATCATTTAGGTACAGAAGGCGGATTTCACCGTCAGACAGTAAATGATGATGAAAACACACAGTATGACTACAATGACGCTTATATAAAATTTGCAAAAAATAACGGCATCACCCACGGCGTACACGGACATGCACTTTTGTGGGATGCAAACATAGACCAGTTCTGGATGACCGCATACGAGCCGGTATACAAGGACAAAGATAAGTTTATGGCAGATGTAAGAAAGCATTTTGAATATATGGCAGACCGCTACGGCGATGATGTAACCGTATGGGATGTAACAAATGAGGATACAAGCCGTGTATACGGTCCTACCTGTACTTTCAAAAATCTCCACGGCATAGAAATAATGGAAGATTTCTACAAGTGGGCAAGGGAACTTTTCCCAAATGCAACACTTATGCTTACAGACGGAGGTTTTGATGCAAACAAAGAATTTGCAGACTGGGCAATAAAAACATTAAAACCCGATATGCTCGGTTGTCAGGGACACGCAGGCCCTACTGCAATCCCCGAAAACACAATCAAAAAACTATATGAATATTACGACAGATACGGCCTCGAAATGAAGATTACCGAGTTTGACACATCGGGAGTTACCGATGATGTGAACTATCAGGGCAACATTGCAAGAGATATGCTTATCGCATACTTCTCCGTACCATATGTAAATATGATTCAGTTGTGGGGATACTGGAATTCAAGTTCCACCACTCTTCAATGGAGATTTATGTACTATAATGACTGGACTCTGAAGCCGGGCGGAATAGCATATCAGGATCTTGTTTATAACAAATGGTGGACAAGAGAAGAAGGTATTACAGACAAAGAGGGCAAATACAATTTGAGAGCATTCTACGGCGATTATGATATCAAAGTAAATGCAGACGGCAAAGACTACCTGTTGTCAGTACCGCTTTACAAAAATTCTCAGAATGATGTGGAAATCATACTTGACGATACCAATGCAACAGCATACATCAAAAATTCCAACACAAAAACAACAATCGTAACAACCTCAGACAAAGAAGTTCCCAACGAGGCAATGGTTGTCGCAGAATACAAAGACGGCAGACTCATCGGTGCTTGTCCTTCAATCGGTGAAAAAATCATAAACAGAAACGAATTCCTTTCTTCATCATATGAAAGAAAAGATGCAACATCAGAAATTTATATGATTGTATCAGGGAATGAAGTTAAGGTTAACAAAGTTAAATAGGAGGACATACAGATGAAAAAACTATTGGCTTTATTACTTATAGCAACACTTACCGTCACTTCATTTGCCTTTGCAGATGATGGTATAAAAATCATCATTGACGGCACACCTCAGACTTATGACCAGATGCCTGTCATAGTAAACGGAAGAACAATGGTACCGCTAAGAGGTATTTTTGAAGCACTGGGGGCAAGAGTTAACTGGGTTGATGCAACAAAGACAATAATCGGTTCTAAAGGTGACAAAACCATCGTTCTCCAGATAGACAACACTCTGGCAAATGTTTCGGGAAAGGACATCACACTTGATGTAGCACCTCAGATTATATCTTCAAGAACAATGGTTCCCGTAAGATTTATTTCCGAATCCCTTGGTGCAGAAGTTGGCTGGAACGGTGAAAGCCGTACAGTAACAATCACAAGTCCGAAGGAAGAAGTGATTGAAACAGATTACATCATAATGGATATGGAAACCTTTAAATCCGACTCAAAAGCGTATCAGAACGGATTTGGTACAATCAAGTTTGAAGATGATGTACTTAATGTGGTATGTGAAACACTTCCCGAAAAGGATTCAAAATTCAATATCACCATCACCTATCCTTTGGCAGGGGTTATCAGTCCCGATGATGTTTGTCTTATGAGTTTCAAGGTAAAGGTAAATTCGGGCGAAGGCTATGTAAAACCCTGGGTTCAGGATACAGCCAACAAAAAAGCGCTCTTCGACCTTACAAAAGTGGGAGCGGCAGGAGATGACTGGACAGAATGTTATCTTCCATTCACAGGAATAGCCGACATCAGAGATGCAGGCATCAGATTTGGCGGAAAAGTACAAAATATATCAATCAAGGATTTTAAGATTGTAAACTACAAAAATTCAATTACAGTAGATAAACTGCCATCGACAATTTAAAAAAAATAAGATTTTATATTATTTGCTTATAGCTCTTTATGTATAATAAAAACATACTCGTATCAAGAAAGGAAGAAAAAGATGAAAAAAGTATTGGCTTTATTGGTAGTAATGTGCATTATGATCACAAGCTTTTCTCTTGTTTCATATGCAGATGACTCAATCAAAATCAAAATCAACGGCTACAACCATGAATATGATGTTATGCCGGTGATTATCAATTCCAGAACAATGGTGCCTATGAGAGGGATTTTTGAATCTCTTGGTGCAGATATCTCCTGGGATGGGGATACAAAGACTGTAAGAGCATTTGGCGTTAACGGTACTGTGATTACCCATATCATCGGTGAAGCTTCTGCTATCGTTAATGGAGAATTTGTTACTCTTGATACACCTTCTCAGATAATTAACGGAAGAACTATGGTACCTGTAAGATTTGTATCAGAAGCTCTTGGCGAAAAGGTGGACTGGGATGCAGATACAAAGACGGTTATCATCGGAGATAAACTTGTTGCTAAAGCACCCAGTCTTGCAACACTTAAAAGCACAATCCACAGACCTGTACCAACAGAGTTTACAAGATCAAAGGATTTAAACGACCTCGAATACTATTCAGACTTTGATGCAGTATTAGGAAAAAAAGAAGTTAACTACGACGATGCAAAGCTTATCCTTTCTCCTGAAGAATTTATAAGAGAAATCGACTTTGATTCAAAAATTGAAGGGGCAAAGTGTGAAAAGATTGCCATCGATGGTGAAGGCTTTATAGAAGCACTTAAGGTAGAAGTGCCAACAGTTCCTCATAAAGATACAGAAATTATAGGCAGATTTGAAGGCAAACTTGATGGTAAGGCAAAAGCAGGAGATTCACTCCTTGTTAAGTTTACTGCAAGATGTGTGTCTACAAATGCGGATGATGGTCTTGGTAAAGTAAAGATTCAGATAGAAGCACCTGAAACATTCAAAAAGGCACTTTTTGAAGAGTTTGAATTTGACAATACATACCGCACATTCTATGTACCTTGTGCAATGGTAGAAAATTCTATCAATGTTGGTGTAAGATTTGCATACAATACTCAGACCATAGAAATTGCTGATTTCCATATTTATAACTTCGGTGATTTTCCACTTTCCGATCTTCCAAGCGATTCCACATTCTTAAAGATTCTTGCTCCTGATGCAGAGTGGAGAAAAGAAGCAAATGAAAGAATTGAAAAGATCAGAAAAGGCGATTTCAAAGTAGTAGTAAAAGACAAAGACGGTAACATTATCCCTGATGCAAAGGTGAAGGCTGATATGTTTGAGCACGAATTTCAGTTTGGTTCTGTTATCGGAACACCAGATACAGTT
>JAZSJF010000331.1:0-1806 GCA_045534195.1 Clostridia bacterium
CCGCTTGGCCTCCGACTTGTCATCTGATTTTTTTCAAGCAAAAGATTAATAATCTGTTCTCTGATAAGAGAATTTTTTGTATGCGATTTAAGTATTTCGGTATCCCTTTCAACAAGAGTTGCCATCATTTCAAATCTGGCACTTACACCTCTCGGCAATACCGCTTTTATAATATCGGAATAACGGGAAAAATACCTGTGATGAAGGTATTTTATAAGGGATGCCATATTCTCGTCAAAGTAAGAAAAATCATCGGTAATACCGGTTATTTCTTTGAGATTGGGGGTATCACTTTCTTCAGGAAATGCCATTACATAGCCTTCATAAGACTTGTTTCCCTTCCCGAAGGGCACTTTTATTCTCATCCCTACCCTTATTTTGTCCTCAAATTCCTTGGGCACAGTGTAGTGGAACAAAGAATCGGTAAAACGTGACATATTGTTGATTGCTACTTCACAGATCATTCATTCCGCCTCCTGTAATCTCTTTAATACGCGAAAAAGGGCAAACCAAGTCCGCCCTGTTATCCGAGAATCTCCAGTGCACGACTGAGAACCACATCTGCCACATCACCCTTTGACATAATACCGGGACTTTGTTCATTGCCCGATCTGTCTATAATGGTGACAACATTTGTATCTGTTCCGAATCCTGCACCGTCTGTGTTCAGATTATTTGCCACAATAAGGTCGAGATTTTTTTTCTCAAGTTTACCTTTGGCATTTTCTATAAGGTCTTTTGTTTCCATACAAAAGCCCACAAGAACCTGATGAGTCTTTTTTTCTCCCAGTTCATTTAAGATGTCGGGGTTTTTTGTAAGCGAAAGACTCATGGAATCTGTTTTTTTGATTTTGTGTTCACTTTTATCTGCGGGAGTAAAATCCGCAACTGCAGCGGCTTTTATAACAATATCACAATTTTCATACTCTGCCATAACAGCATCATACATATCAAGAGCACTTGTGACAGATACTACATTTACTCCCGAAAACGGTCTGAGATTAACCGCTCCCGATATAAGAGTTACCTCTGCCCCTCTGATTTTTGCTCTTTTTGCTATTTCATATCCCATTTTGCCGCTTGAATGATTTGTAATAAATCTAACGGGATCAATGGCTTCACGGGTTGGACCTGCAGTAACAAGCACCTTTTTTCCGAGAAGGTCTTTTTCTGTGCAAAGAGCCTCTTCAATGGCATCTTCGATGTTTTCAAGTTCTGTAAGTCTTCCCTTACCTACAGTGCCGCAGGCAAGAAATCCCTCACCGGGACCTACTATAATACAGCCGTCATCCTGAAGTTTTTTCAGATTTTTCTGTACTACTGTATTTTCGTACATATTGTTGTTCATTGCTGGACATATTACTTTTTTTGCCTTTGTTGCCATAATTGTAGTGGTAACAAAATCATCTGCAATTCCCGATGCCATCTTTCCGATAACATTGGCGGTTGCAGGAGAGATAAGCATAACATCAGCCTTGGTTGCAAGAGATATGTGCTCTACTTCCCAGTTGGATACAGGAGCAAACATATCTGTCACAACTTCATTCTGACTCATAGTCTGAAATGTGAGAGGAGTAACAAATTCACAAGCGGATTTTGTCATCATCACATATACATTATGTCCTTTCTTTTTTAACCTGCTTACAAGGTCAACCGTTTTGTATACGGCTATTCCTCCGCAAACGGCAACAACAATATTCTTTGGCATTTTAGTCTCTCAAACTTTCTTCTAAAATCTTATTGTAAACTTCTTCATCAGAAATGATTTCATCCTGATCTGCAGTTTCTTTGAATGAAACCTTGTTT
>JAZSJF010000402.1:0-2614 GCA_045534195.1 Clostridia bacterium
CTCGCCTCGTCGTGAGTTTTGCCATACGAAGTCCCATCTGTTCACATTCGCACTTTCGTGCTCTGTTCACTGGGGCCTTCAGCAACCATTTTGTGAATCTGATGAAAGCCATACAATGACGATGATTGCAATTACAATCCACCATATGTTTGAACCTCCGAATATTCCGTTGTTGCATCCCGAATTGCATCCGCAGCAATCATTCATAGTGAAATTGCTCCCTTCAATGATTTTGCTTATAATAATTTATACCTTCGTGCTCTCCTCACAGGTGACTTCAGCAAGCCGTCAACTCATGCGACTCGCCTTTGCACCGTATGTGGGTGCTCGCCTCGTCGTGAGTTTTGCCATACGGATCCCCAGCTGTTCATATTCGCACATTCGTGCTCTATTCACAGGGGGCTTCAGCAGCCACAGCCATTGTCCATTTGGTTACAGCCATCATCATTTTTCATAAAAAGTAAGATTACCAAAATGATAAACCAAAGTATTGTACTGTTGCCTTCGCCACAGCAGCCGTTGTTTCCAAAAAAGTTTAACATAGCTTATTACCTCCTAAAATTAATATTAATTGCAGCAACCTGTGTCGTTTTGATCGCAGCAGCCAAAGAGTAACAGGAATACGAGGATGAAGAAAAGTATTCCGTCGTTTGAGCCAAATACGCCCTTACCAAACATCTGATTACACCTCCGCTTTTCAGGTTCATTTTTATAATATGACATCTCTCTTATTTTGGTTACTTAAAAATATTCTCAATATGCATTGACTATTGAAAGTGTATACTATATAATAATGAAGAAATTTTTTTGAAGGGATACAATTTATGGAAACACTTAACTACGGAAAAATAATAAAAGCTGCAAGAGAATCCAGAAAAATGACTCAAACCGTTTTGGGTGGCAAAATCGGTGTGGGCAAAACAGCTATATGTAATTATGAATCATCACAAAATGTTCCTCCGAGAAATATGTTTGCAAAAATCGCAGAAGCTCTCTCCTACAGTCCTGACGAAATGATTGCTTTGTTTTCTCAAACACCGTCTCCAAGTGTTGTTATTCCTCACGAGCCGCAATCCCCTACACCGACGCTTATCCCATATGACAGATTCGGAAACACAGACTTTTTTATTAACAATCTCGACAAATACAAATATTATTCGTTTTCATTCCCCGAAGATGTAATGCCACATAATGGTCAATATGTTTGCTTTAAAGCAAACGACAGTTCAATGCAACTTGACGGAATCAACAAAAACGATTACCTGTTTGTGAATCTTACAGACAATATACCCGAAAAGTCTATAGTGCTTTTCAGAAATAAATTGAGCAAAAACTATTACATAAGAAGATATTTCCGTGATGGCCACATTGTATCTATGATGCCGTCGGTAAACGAAACAAGATTCGAACCAATACGCTATGATGACAGAGACAACGATTATGAAATAATTGGTGTTGTGGAAAAGATTTTAACAAATATTAAATAAATGTAACAGTTTTTTCATAATCAGCAGTGATTTTGGATGTTTTCTCGTTCTATTTTGAAATATAATGTGATAAACAGTTTGTTTTTTTGTTAAATGTCACTAACTACCTATACTTTTGGCTGTGCACCTTTCGCAAGAATGTTACTGAATTGTTAAAAAAGTTTGACAAAACAAGAGGTATATGCTATAATAAACCCTGTTAGCGAATCGAATTTATAAGTTATGGAGTTCGAAAAGATTAACGGAGGTTTTTAAAAAATGAAAAATTTATTCAAAGTCATCTTGACAACAGCTTTGCTTTTGCTTATGTTTTCAGTATGTGCAAGCGCTGACGGAGAAAAGGCTTATACAACAGCAGATGTTTTAAATGTTCGTTCACAGCCAAGTATGACAGCTGATGTTATAGGGCAGTATACATATGGTACAAATGTTGACATTACCGACAAGGTTGATGTTTGGTATCAGATAAGATACAACAATAGTTATGCATACATTCACAGTGATTATGTTGCTTTCAATTATGCGCAAACTCCCGACCAGTCAATCATTGGTCAGAATCTTGTAGAAACAGCTAAGCAGTATATAGGCACACCCTATGTGTATGGCGGAATGTCACCGAGAGGCTTTGACTGCTCCGGTTTTGTTAAATATATATATTCCCTCTATGGTGTATCTCTTGACCGTGTGGCGCAAGACCAGGCATCAAACGGAGTATGGGTAGCAAGAGAAAATCTTCAGCCCGGCGACATAATCTGTTTTTCAAGCACACCCGGCGGTTCTTACATCGGCCATGTTGGTATATATGTTGGTAACAACCAATTCATCCATTCACCTCGCACAGGCTACACTGTTACCATTGAAAGTCTTGACGGCAATTACGGCGCAAGATATTCAGCTGCAAGAAGAATATTTTAATATTACATCAGATGTCACAAAACTGTGGCATCTGATTTTTTGTTAGCTAAATATGAACAGCTTAAATGTGTGCAGAGTTTATTTTTGCAAAAATACATTTTTGGTGTTGACTTGACACATCTTTTTTATTATACTATAAGGTAATATACAAATTTAATTTTTATTGACAAATGTGAAAGGAGTATTTTATGGCTGATAAAATTGCATATGAA
>JAZSJF010000129.1:0-1844 GCA_045534195.1 Clostridia bacterium
AAATATAATGGATAGAGTGCTTGATGCTTATTCCGATGAACATATAATACAATTCTTTGAAGAAGTCAAAGAAGACGGCATCACCGAACACGGGTTTCCGCGACTTACATCAAACATCGGTATACTCTTAAGTCACGGCAAAAAAACACACCTTAAGGATACATTCAGAGAAATGATGGACTTCTGTTGCGAAAACATATCCACCTGTAAGGAAAACACCCTCAAATCCTGCCGCAAGAGAAAAGGCGGCGGAAACGAATTCAGTGTAAGAGAACTTTGCCTTTGTTTAAATGAGGTGGAAAAAGCAGATATTTTTTCACAGGATATCATAAACAAATGGAAGGACGGCTTAAGAAGGATTGAACCCCTTACTTGCTACAAAGTATTTGCAACAACACCTACTGACCATATATATAACTGGGCTCTTTTCTGTGCAGTAAGCGAACAGACAAGAAAATATTTCGGTCTGGCATCAGAGGATGAATTTATAGACATACAGATACCTACACAGTTATTACACATTGACAAAAACGGAATGTACAAAGACGCGGACAACCATCCGCCTATTCAGTATGACCTTGTGGCAAGAGGTCTTTTTGCCATACTTCTCAAAATGGGATATAAGGGCAAATACAAAAAAGATATTGAAGATATGCTTATAAAGTCTGCAGATATAACACTGATGATGCAATCTGTAACGGGCGAAATGCCCTTTGGAGGAAGAAGCAATCAGTTTTATCACAATGAATCCTGGCTTTGCCTTATGTATGAATACTATGCAGATGTGTATAACAAAATGGGCGATACAAAAAAAGCATCACAGTACAAAAGAGCCGCAACCATAGCATATAACCATACATTTGAGGGACTCAGCAAAGAAAGCATTACCCATATAAAAAACAACTTCCCCAAAGACTCATCATTCGGTTGCGAAGACTATGCATACTTTGACAAATATATGATTACCGCCGCATCCTTCTTTTATGGTGCAGTTATGATGTGTAATGACGACATAGAAGAATCTGTTGCACCTTGCGAAGATGAATCTTCATACTATCTTGAACTCGGCGAAGATTTCGGTAAATCATTCCTAAAATGCGGTGATTATCTTGCACAGATTGACATTGATGCAAATGTGCATTATGATGCCAACGGCATAGGAAGAATTCACAAAAAAGGTGTTCCTTCATATATATGCCTGTCAACTCCCGTATCGAAAGAACCGAAATACAACACCGCTACACCCAATCCTCACGCTATGAGCCTTTGTGCAGGATATGAAAAAAACGGAGAAAATGTATATGCTCTTGATGATACATCACGATATAGTGTGACAAAATCAGAGGCAACAGATACATATTCAATGTGTGAGTTAAAAATCACACTTGGTGACGAAAAAGAATTGACAGAAACAATCACCGTTACAAACAATGGTGTGGACATAGAAGTATCAGGAGATGAAAATCTTCTCTTTATGCTTCCTGCCATAAAAACTGACGGAAAATACAACTCTGAAGTTACATTAAAGGATAATTCCCTTTCTCTTACATTTATGGGACATAAGGTTACATATACTGTAAATGGAGAAATATCATATACCGAAAATACTGTTTCAAACAGAAACGGTATCTATTATGTATATGAAGCAAAGGGAAAGGATATATTGAAAGTAAATATCCAGATTGAATAGTCAAAAATCCCCCTTACTGAGTGTCCAAAATGACACTCAGTAAGGGGGATTTAACTTTCTGTTATCTTATTCTACCACAATTTCCAATATGTTGTCATATCCTTTGTGGAATGCAACCATTTCTGTTTTTACTTTGTCACCGACTTTTACAGTA
>JAZSJF010000108.1:0-8718 GCA_045534195.1 Clostridia bacterium
TCTTCCTAAGACCGCTTGGCCTCCGACTTTGAAATAATAGTCATCTTTGCCGAAATGAAGAGCCACCAAAACATAACTTCCGTCTTTTTTGTCCTTATCTACAATGCAGTCAATCACCTTATCCATAAGATAAAGACCGTAATGTATGGTTTTGCCTCTGTCATCATTTCTCTCATATCTGTTGATAAGTACCCGTTTGCACTGTGAACATTTTCTGATCCACTCAAGCCCTCCGCATTCACGGTATACTGCATCTACAAAATTAGGTACAACACCTATTCTCAGATATCCCGGTATCTGACAGTCAAAAGAAAGAAAATCACTCATTTTTTCTTCCTCCAATCGTCAAATTCTCTGTCATTAAGCGGAGCACTGCATAAGGGGTTTATCTCTTTTTCAGGAATACAATTCTTTTTTTGAAATTTCTCCTGAAGATATTTTTTAAACTCTTCAAAAACTACTGATTTCTCCATTTGCTTATTTCTCCCGTTACAGATTTAAGTGCATTTTTGAGATCAGATGCACGCTGATATCGTTTTTGCGGACTTCTTTCCATACAGGTTTTAATAATATCGTTAAGTTTCGGCGGTATATTGGGATTAAGTTCAATCGGCTCTTTAAAATAACTCCAGTTATTTCTGTCAAGAGTAAACCTCTTTGTGCCGTAATCCACACCTTCCTTCGGAAGATTGCCGGTATAGAATTCATACATCATAACTCCCACAGAAAAGATATCTGACTGCTCTCTTGAAATGGTTATTCCCTCATGTCCCATTTCCGGCGCTTTATAAAACTCTGTTCCCTCTATGAGATTTGCTTCATTTATGCTTATATTAAAATCAATAAGATACAATTGTTTTGTATTTGTTATTATGATATTTTCCGGCTTAATGTCCTTATGTACAATATGGCTTTTGTGAAGAGATATAAGAGTATCGCTCAGATTCATCATCCATCTGTGAAAATCTGTTCTTGATGCAGTCATCAACTTACTTCTGAGTGAATCTCCCGGTATAAGTTGCATTACAATATAAAAGCGTTTCTTCTCCTCATCTGTCCAGTAATCAAGGACTACAGGCACATTGGGACAGAATCCCCCTGCCTTTGAAAGAGCGACCACTTCAGATCTGATATGTGTCAGTGCATCATGTCCTACTGAAGAAAAATCTATCTCCTTAAGGATAACTTTTCTGTCAAAATACTCATCGTATGCTATAAATACCTTTGTAGAATTACCTGAGTATTTGGGATCTTTTTCATCATAAGTATAAGTTCTCTGAGAATTGATACTAATTTTCATTTTTCAAAATCTCCTCCAAAATATATACCACCTTATCAATATCGGGTCTTTCTTCCGCTCTGTCACTCATCATGGAAAGAAGTTCCATCACAGGTGCAAGTTCTTTGTTTTTCATCACATCATTGTCGGAGTATCCACCGATTTTTCCCATAAGAATGTCAGTGAAAAGCACACCGAGAGAATACACATCCACTCTTGCCCAATCTTCATTTGCAGGGTTTTTCAAGGTTGTCCACTCTGCGGGAATATATCTCATTTCATCCAGTTGTGAAAGATATTTGTCATCAGGTCCGTCTTTTAATACTGTACTGAAATCACAATCCGAAATTTTTGCATATTCAAATTTCACAAGTGCAGTGCTTATACGGTTATACTTACCTCTTTCATCGGCATAATAAGCCGATTTTGATGACAACAGTCTGTGATACATAGGCGGACAATTGTTGTGAAAATACGAAAGTGTCCGGGCATACGACAGACAAAGACTTATTCTTTCTCTCAATGTAAGTGTTGATAGAAACTCTGTATTAAGTTCTTCCGCTTTGGTCTTGAAATCATATGCAATAATATACAAAGGCGTTTCTTCCACATTCTGCGTAACGATTACCACTTTGTTAAGAAGTGCACCGCAGTTATCCCCCATTCTGTACACATCTGTTGCTCTCTTAAGAAGAATGGAGTTGTCTGCAGTATAAGAGTATTGTCTGAGGAGAGAATACCCTACACATTCATCATCTGCACCTTCATATCTTTTTGCCACAAATTCCTTTTCACAACCTGTCCTGAAGGAATCTGAAGGTACATACGCTTTTATTATTTCATATGACGCTACCGGCATAATATCCTCATTGAAATACGGAACATCCGCTCTGTCCGCATTATAAAATCTTCTGACATATTCCTGAAGTGTTTTTAAAGCATAGATAACATTTTTGTATTCCCTTTTAAAAACCTTGTCATAATAATGAGATTCATCGTGAACAAAATCATTTCCTATCTGTCGCAAAAAGTTGTCTGCCCACTGAAACTTAGCAACATTCGCTTCGGTGTTCAACTCTTCATTTACAAATACAGGCAAAAATCTGTCTCTGTTTTTCTTGCCGAATATAAACCTGATATTGAATGCAGGCAAAGGTTGGTAAACTCTGTCAGAGTTATTTTTCACATATTCTGCAACACTTCCGTCTTTATCTCTCAATACATTCAACTGGGTATAAAGATCAGGAGAATCCGTAGCAGTTTTCTCTTTTATAAAATCTACAATCTGATAATCTTTTGCCCTTTCAAAGCAAAGATACTCCATTACCTGACGAATGTATGTACCTATACGGTAAGGCTCATACTTTGATCTTTTTTCAACATCAATCAGTTTGTCAAAACATTTTTTATCTATATTTTCAACAAAAGAAAAATTCGATTTCATCTGCTTCACCTTTTAAATAAAAATTTACAAATTACCATTATATATTGTATCACAAAAATCTTTCGGTAGCAATAGCGACTTTTTGCGACAAAATCTCTTTGACACCGATATAACTCTGTGCTATACTCTATAAAGTGTATACAGGAGGATGTAATCAATGAACATTTCGTTTTTCGGATACAGCAAACCGGCAGAAAAACTCTGCAGATTTCTTACAAAATCAGACATTGAAATAAAAGGCATATTTGATATATCTCTTCAAAAATGTGTAGAATTTGCATCAATTGCCGATTCAAAAGCATTTCTTGATATAAACGAAGCAATGGAAAAATCGGACATAATATTTGTAAACGATGACCGTCAACTGAAAAGTTATATAACACATATCAGAAACTCATCGTATGTAAACAAAATCATATGTCTTATTTCATCAGGAAACACTTCTGATGCAACCTACACTCACGAGCATAATACACACATCTCTGTATACTCCCCTTGCCTTCTGTCAGATGATAATACAAAAAATATGCATTTAAACCTGATTACGGAAGGCTTCGGAATAAATTATACCGACTTCGCTGAGTTTCTTGTTGAAAAGCATATCCCTTTCACACAGATATCCATAGACAAGGCGAAAGAACTGCATACCTTTATCAATCTTTATACCAACGGTATCCAGACACTTACAAAAATACTGAATAATACTTTGAAGGAAATGAACATAAATACAGAGGATGTAACGGCGCAACTTACATCTTTGATAACAGACTCATCTTTACCGTCAGGTTCATTTTTTACAAACGATACATATTCCATTATCAGGACAATTGACAGTCTTAAATCACTTGACAATCCAAAAATCCTTTCTCTCTACAGGATTCTCGGACTTAATGCCGTAAACTTCACCACATTAAACAAAGATGAAAAAGAGCATTTGATGAATATAATTATTGATAACAAAAAATAGTGTTTAAACTTTCTTTTTTGGGGTATATAAATATAAAGAAGATACAGTCTTCTTTAGTACAACCAAAAAGGGAGATGTGATTTATGAAAACTATCATCGTATCAAGAAAAATGGAACTTACAGACGGCATTAAATTCCATGTAGAAAAGAAAATCCAGAAACTTGACAAATTTTTCAAAGAGGATGCAAATGCCACAGTAACACTCTCCACCCAGAAGGACAATCAGAAAGCGGAACTTCTCATTACATACGAAGGTATGCTCTATCGTGCAGAAGTTACCACCGAAGACCTTTACAAATCTATTGACAAGGTTGTTGACCTTCTTGAGCGTCAGATAAGAAAGCAAAAAACCAAACTTGAAAAAAGACTTAAAACAGGTGCTTTTGTTGTTGAAGACAATGCAGAGGCAGTGGAAGAAGAAAAGGAATTCAACATAGTAAAAACAAAGTCCTATTCCGCAAAACCTATGAGCCCGTCAGAAGCAATCTTGCAGATGAACCTTTTAGGTCACGGCTTCTATATTTTTGAAGATTCACAAAACGGCGGAACAAGCGTTGTTTACAAGAGAAATGACGGAGATTACGGACTTATAGAAATCAAATAAATACTGACATTTTCAGACAAGCCATCGGTTTTGATAACCGATGGCTTGTTTTATGAAAACTCTTCTCATTTTTTGTTGAAATTCATAGTATTTTGTGGTATGATAAGATGTAATTTTATTTTTATTGTTTCAAAGGAGAAAAATATGCTCAACGTAACAAAAATTTTTGGCGAAAATGTATTTGATGACAGCGTTATGAAAGAAAGACTCCCTGCAAATATATACAAGGCAGTCAGAAAAACCATCACAGAAGGTACAAGCCTTAATATAGAAGTGGCAAATGTTGTGGCATCTGCTATGAAGGACTGGGCTATAGAAAAAGGATGCACTCACTATACACACTGGTTTCAGCCTATGACAGGTATCACTGCAGAAAAGCACGACAGTTTTATCGAACCCACAAAAGACGGTCATATTATAATGGATTTCTCGGGAAAGGCGCTTATCAAAGGTGAACCTGATGCATCAAGTTTCCCATCAGGCGGACTTCGTTCCACTTTTGAAGCAAGAGGATATACTGCCTGGGATCCTACCTCATATGCATTTGTAAAAGACGGCTCTCTCTGTATTCCTACTGCTTTCTGTGCATATACGGGAGAAATTCTTGACAAAAAAACTCCCCTTCTCCGTTCTATGGAAGCAATAAATATCCAGGCTTTGAGAATACTCAGACTCTTTGGCAATACCGAAGCAAAGAGAGTTATCACAACTGTAGGACCGGAACAGGAATATTTTCTGGTAGACAAAGAATACTACAACAAGAGAAAAGACCTTACAATCACAGGAAGAACTCTTTTTGGTGCAATGCCTCCCAAAGGTCAGGAAATGAACGACCACTATTTCGGTGCAATAAAAACAAGAGTATCCGCATTTATGAAAGAACTTGATGAAAAACTCTGGGAACTTGGTATTCTTGCAAAGACCAAACACAATGAAGCCGCTCCGGCACAGCACGAACTTGCACCAATATTTACCGTAGGTAATACTGCAACCGACCATAACCAACTTACAATGGAATTTATGAAAAAGATTGCCGAGAAACATTCTCTTGTCTGTCTTCTCCACGAAAAGCCATTCAAAGGTGTGAACGGAAGCGGTAAGCACAACAACTGGGCACTGGCTACAGATAAGGGAGATAACCTCTTCAAACCGGGAAAAGAACCCCATAACAATCTGCAGTTCCTCACATTCCTTTGTGCAGTTATAAAAGCGGTTGACGAATATCAGGATTTGCTCAGAATATCTGTTGCAAGTGCAGGAAATGACCACAGACTCGGTGCACACGAAGCACCGCCTGCAATTGTTTCCATCTTTCTTGGCTCCGACCTTGAAGGTGTCCTCGATTCACTGGAAAAGGAAGCAGAATATACAAAAGAAGAGAAAAAAGAAATGACAATGGGTGTGGATGCTGTTCCTTTATTCACAATGGATACTGCCGACAGAAACAGAACAAGCCCCTTTGCATTCACAGGAAACAAATTTGAATTCCGTATGCTTGGTTCATCAGACTCAATCGCTTGTACAAATGTAATGCTCAACACCGCGGTTGCAGAAGTACTGAAAACTTTTGCCGATGAACTTGAAGGCAAGAAAGACTTTGAAACTGCATTAAAAGAACTTCTGAGAAATACATACAAAAATCACAAACGAATAATATTTAACGGAAACAACTACAGCGAAGAATGGGTAAAAGAAGCAGAAAGACGCGGTCTTTCAAACTTACGCTCAACCGCAGATGCTCTTCCGCTCTACCCTTCCGAAAGATATGTTGAACTGTTTAAGTCACACGGTGTATATACACATACAGAAGTTAAATCAAGATGTGAAATACTTCTCGAAAACTATTCAAAAACTATCAACATAGAAGCAAAAACCATGCTTGATATGACAAAAAGAGATATCCTTCCCGCTATCAGCAAATACACAGGCGTGCTTGCAGAAAGTATACTCAACAAAAAAAGTGTACTCAAAAATGCCACCTTCAAAGCAGAAGAGGAAATTCTTTCTACTCTGGCAAATCTCACAGAAGAAATTTATTCTGCTATGATTACACTGGAACAAAACCTGGATAATGCTCCGGAAATAACCGGCACAAAAGAAGTAGCCAAATACTTTGAAGAAAAAGTATTGAGAAATATGGAAATTTTAAGAACACCGGTTGATAAAGCCGAAACACTTTGCTCAAGCGAATACTGGCCGATGCCTACATACGAAAAATTATTCTTTGGTGTATAACAGGAGGTAAATATGTTTGATAAAGTAAATATTCTTGGCGTAAAAATAGACAAAGTTACCATTGATGAAGCAGTTGAAAGGATAATCGGATTTACCGATGAAGATTGTGTTCATACTGTTTTTACTCCAAATTCAGAAATAATAATGAGTGCATACAGAGATGAAAGCATCAAATCCATACTCAACAGTGCCTCACTCCTGACAGCAGACGGAATCGGTGTTGTCAAAGCGGCACAGATTGTGAGAAACCCGATTAAAGAAAGAGCGGCGGGATATGACATATCTATAAGACTTATGGAGAGAATGGAAAAAGAAGGCAAAAGCCTCTATCTCTTCGGTTCAAAACCCGAAATAGTAAAAACCGCATACGAAAAACTCAAAGAAAAACATCCCGCTCTTAACATCTCAGGTTACAGCGACGGATACTTTGACAAAGAAAAAGAAGCAGAAATAATCAATGATATAAACGAAAAAAATCCTGATGTTGTTTTTGTTTGCCTCGGTTGTCCCAAACAGGAAAAATGGATTGCCGAAAACAAAGACAAACTCAGATGCAAAGTGCTTATCGGTCTTGGCGGATGTCTCGATGTATATGCAGGATATGTAAAACGCGCACCGGATATATTCATAAAGTTAAATCTGGAATGGTTCTACAGACTTCTCAAAGAGCCAAAAAGATTTGTCCGTATGCTTGATTTACCAAAATTTGCACTGAAAGTAATACTTCACGGGAAAAAGTTCCCGCAAAACTAATATACACAAAGGAAGAAATAATTATGGGAAAACTTATAGTTATTGAAGGTGTGGATTCATCAGGAAAAGCCACACAGACAAAGAAACTTTTTGAAAGACTGAAAGATGCAGGGATAAATGTTTGTGCAATTGAGTTCCCGAACTACAAGAGCAATTCTTCAGAACTTGTAAAGATGTATCTGAACGGTGAATTCGGCTCAAATGCAGATGACACAGATCCATATATGGCATCTGTATTTTTTGCGGCAGACAGAGCAGCATCATTCAAAAAGGAATACAACAAACTCCTCAGCGAATGCGATATCCTCATTGCCGACAGATATACAACATCAAATATGATTCATCAGGCTTCAAAAATAACTGATGCAGATAAAAAGAATGAATTTCTTGACTGGGTAAGTGATTTTGAATATTCAAAACTCTCCCTTCCGGTACCTGACCTTACAATTTTTCTCGATATGCCGGTAAAATTTGCAATGCAACTTATGGCAGACAGAAACAATAAAATAAACAATTCCACCGTTAAGGATATTCACGAAAGTGATGAAAACTATCTTAACAAATCATACCGTAATGCTTGTTTTGTGGCAGAGAGAAACAACTGGACACATATCCTCTGTGTGGATGGCGAAAGAATAAAATCCATTGACGAAATCAGTGAAGAAATCTATTCATATGTAAAAAATATTCTATAGGAGATAAATATGACATCCAAAAAACAAGTGTTTCTCCGCACCTTATCACTGATACTTGGACTGATACTCGGAATCGGTGCATCTGTCGGAGTATGGCAGATAAAGGCATACTTCGATAACCCGTCTTCATCTGTATCAAAGGCTGATGTGGAAAAATTTTCAAAATCTGATTTCTGGGAAAAGGCAACCCTTTATTTCGAAGGAGAAACCAAGACATTTCTCGATAATTATATGAACATTTACCGTTGTTACGGACTGACGGATATAATTGACAGAGAACTTCTTCCCTATTTTGAAAAATACGGATACACTACCGTACTCTCAAGCGGATTGAAATCAGACAACAAACTTGCAAATGTGTACTGTACAGAAAAATGTCTAAGCCTTTACGGAGAAGAGTTATACGACAACAAAGAAATCCTGTCCGCGCTTAAATCCGTTTCGGTTGACAAAAAAAACATTACAAACGAATCAGACGAAAGTATATACATAGCACACGCGGCACAGAGATTTGACCTTTTGAAAGCAATACTTAGTGAAAACTATTCCGACAGTACCATAGCAACCAATAACCTCAAAACCCGTATGGCATGGATATGCGACAGTTTGAACGGAACAGAAAAAATCAGAATATATGACAACGGAGTTTATTATACAGTTGACGGAATCAGTCTGTCATACGGCACTCCGGTTCGTTTTGTATCTGATGATGCTATTTTGATTGATGAAGTCGGAGTCCA
>JAZSJF010000078.1:0-5628 GCA_045534195.1 Clostridia bacterium
GCATTAGTTGCGATCGTAGCTATGTTCGCTGCTATGACAATCACAGCATCTGCAGCAGAATTCAGCTCAACCACAATGTATGTGGGTAATGATACTGTTAAAGTTACAACTTATGTAACAGGCCTTGAAAAGGGTAATGAAGTTACATACTATGCAAAAACCACCGAAAATGATGTATATGTAAATCAGTATACAGCAGAAGGTTTTACACTTGAAAAAGAGTATGTTGCTGACTTGGATAAGATTGACGGAATGGAAATCAAGATGACAAAAGTAGATGCTGATTTCAGCAATCCGGCAAAAATCGAAGAAGCAGCAAACATCGGTGCATTTACATTCGTATTGAATAATGCAGTTGTTTATGAAGCAAATGATGCTCCTGCTGAAGATGATATCGTAGAAACAACAATCCCGGTAATAAACGACGAAGGAAAGATGATTTCAACTGTTT
This sequence comes from Clostridia bacterium, assembly GCA_045534195.1. Lineage (GTDB taxonomy): Bacteria > Bacillota > Clostridia > UMGS1810 > UMGS1810 > SIG435. The sequence goes on from JAZSJF010000078.1 coordinate 452, forward strand.
CCGCAACATATGACGAAGAAGTATGTGATTTCCCTGTTGTTATTATCGAAAATAAAGTTGCTATCGTTAACCCAATTGATTTCGGTGAAGGTACAGATATGAAGTATGTTGAATTGACTGCTACATATGATGCTATCCCTGAAATTGAAACAGTTAAAATCACATACATCAGTGTTCAGACAGCTGATGAATATACAGTTGATGAAGTTACAGGTAAACTTTTCGCAGTAGCATGTGATATTGATTCTGTAGTTGCTCCTTCAGAATTCGGTATCGAAATTCTCGGTGAAGAAACACAGGTTCTTCCTGCAATTGGTGCATCAGCAGACGGTAAGTTTGCTATCGCTGTAGTTGATGAAGAATTTGCACCATTCCAGTACAGATCATATGTTGTAGTTGGTGATAACACTGTTTACGGTGATGTCAAAACTGCAAACATTAAGTAAGAGTATAGAGAATGGAGGTAATCGAAATGAAAAAATATACAAAACCATCAATCGAAGTTGTTTCATTAAGAATTAAAGAAGATATCGCTAAAGTACCTACCACTTTCTATAAGAAGGGTTTAGGTTCAACAAAGTATACAAAGGCTCAGCTTAAAGCATTGGCATTGTTGGATTTTGAGTCAAGTATATAATCTTTAAGATTCTTAGACAAAATTATATAAAAGAATTTAAGGCGGGTTAATCTAACCCGCCTAAATTTGATTAAAACAGGTTGAAACTCAAAACCTGATGTGTGTAGACCGTTTTGGTCTGCACTTTTTTATTTTTTGTATGCGGAAGAAATAAGAAGTTCATCATCGAGCAATTGTAGGACAGGGAAAGCCCTCTTTGTGAAAGGAGGGGGACCGCGTCAGCGGTGGGAGGATTGTAATGACTCCTGACGAAAAAGGATGTGAAACAGATGGAACTGCCAAATCGAAAAAGAGTGAGAATGGCAGGGTATGATTACTCTACACCAACAAAATATTTTGTTACAATATGTTCATATCATAAAGAATTGATTTTTTCAAAAATTGCAGAAGGAGATGGATATAATTCTTCCAAAGTCGAATTAACCGATATAGGTAAGGAAGTGGAAGTACAAATAACGCTTTTATCTGCACGGTATAAAGGATTGATAATAGAGCATTACGTTATTATGCCAAATCATATACATATGTTGATTGATGTAACTCAAAAGGAAAACGATAAGTGTTCTCTATCTGATATCATATGTGGTTTTAAATCATTAACTTCCAACGAGTGCAGAAAAAAGTACAAGGCAATAAATATTTTTCAGCCATCTTTTCATGATCATATTATAAGAAATGAAAAAGATTATAAGAATATATATGATTATATTTCGTCCAATCCCGAAAAGTGGACGGATGATGTATACAATGAAAAACATAAAATTTTGTAGGGCAGGGGCTTGACTCCTGCCGAAGAAGATAAACTGCTAACGGTGGGACATAAAGCCCCACCCTACAAGAGTTTATCAACCGAGCAATTGTAGGACAGGGAAAGCCCTCTTTGTGAAATGAGGGGGACCGCGTCAGCGGTGGGAGGATTGCATAAGGGTCCGTCCCTAAATTGCTTAAATTTGACAAAAAGGGGTCCGTCCCTAAATTGTAAAAAATCACCCATCGGTGATTTTTTACCATAATTATTCACTATTCATTATTCAATCTTCATTATTCACTACAATCGCCGAAGGCGATTATGTCCCTACAAAATGATACCAGGTAAGCAATCATCACACCCCGCCGTCATTCTGAATGTAATGAAGAATCTCGGGGCGTGCGCTCGAAAACCGCGTCGATATAAATCTCTTGCGAGATTTTCGATATGTGCAAATGCACTCGATATGCCTTGCGGCTCGATATGTTTGCCTTACGGCAACGAGATTTATATGACATCCCAAATCATAATAAAAAATCAACCAATATAATGGAGAAAACTATGCTTATAAAAATAGCAAATATTATAATAAAACTTAATAATCCTCACAATCCTGCCTTGACTACTTTGCTTAAAGAATATATAATAGAAGAAGGCAAAGAGGATGTAACAATCAATATAAAAGTGAATAATGATATTCCGTTGCCTGCTGAGGATGTGTATGGTCCATATAAAAATTACTACTATTCTGAGGCGAGTGATGGAACTTTAAATACATATGCAATTCCTGAAGGGTTTGACAGATGTTTGCTTAAGTGTTCTGTATATTCTGACGGCAAAAATGCATCCATAGAAGTGATTGACCTTAGTGATATTGTTGTTGAATTTGATTTGGGTAAATATATGATAACCGCTATAGGACTCGTATTTGTTAAACTTATACTTAAATACAACGGCTTTGTTATCCACGGTTCAAGCATAAGTTATAATGATAACGGCATCATCTTTTCTGCCAAATCAGGCACAGGTAAATCCACACAGACGAAATTGTGGTTGGATAATCTTGATGGTGTTATACTTGTAAATGATGATACTCCTGCAATCACCTTTGAGGATGATAATGTGTATCTTAACGGTACACCTTTTGCTGGTACTACGGGAATAAACACAAATGTGAAGGTCCCGTTGAAGGCACTTGTTTTTATTGAACGCTCATCTAAGCCTTATATAGAAAGGCTGTCATTTAAAGATGCCATTCCACGCTTTATGGATGAAATGAAAAAGTCCCTTGTATCTGACAATATTTCAAAATGTGTGGATTATGCTGCGAAACTTATGGAAAAAGTTCCGGTATATCTGCTTCACTGCAATATGGAAAAGGAATCCGTAGAAGTATTAAAAAATAAACTTGAAATCTAATTAAAAGAGGTGTACATATGAAAAACAAATTTTCAAAAGTGTTGTCACTTATTCTGTCACTTATAATGATACTAAGTCTTGTGACAATACCTGCATTTGCCGCATCATTTTCAGATCTTGAAGGTCACTGGGGTTATGACTATGTTATGACTCTTGTAAATGACGGTACCGTCAACGGCTATCCTGACGGAACATTCCGCCCTGACGGAACAGTTACCCGAGCAGAGTTTGTCAAACTTATCGGCAAGTCTGATGTGCTTTATGACGGAATATACAGTGACATTGACGGTCACTGGGGATATGACTACATTATGTATTCCGGTCTTGAAGGATATGATGACGGCACATTTAAGCCTGATACGCCTATCACAAGAAACGATTGTGTAAACCTTATCTGGAAAAGAAACGGTGCACAGAAGGATATCATATGTCCCTCTGCACTTACAAGACAGGGTACAAATCCGGATGCGGTAGCCTGGGCATATACAAATGGTATTGTATGCGGTGACGATGGTCTGAACCTTCGTTTGTCTGATACTCTTACCCGTGCGGAAGCGGCTACACTTATTGTTCGTTCAAGAAATATCAGTCCTGATGCACAAAAAGTAAGATTTATTGACAGAGTAAAACCTGAGATACTTGAGATTGTATTTAATAGTTATAATATTTTCGGTGATATAGCATATAATCCTGATGCTACAATCACTAACGGTCAACTTGCAAGAGCAGTTCTTTCATATGGCGAAATGAACAGTGAGCCTGAGTATGGCGGTGTTGCGAAGAAACTTCCTTACGAAGGTACATATGCAAGAGACATAGAGTATGTTGCAAAGCAGTGTTGGGAAGATATTCCTGTTACATTGGAATCAGAGAATACTTCTGCATCCGTAAAACATGCAATTGCAGGATTTATGTGCAACACTCTTAAACGTCTTGGTACCCTCAAAGGCGGAAAGGGAAAAGCATATACTGATATGGGTACATATTCCGGAAACCTCGATTTGTTTGTTAAATACGGATACAAAAACGGGATTTACTTTGATTCAACCGGCAATATGAATCTTGACGGTCAGATTACACACAAACAGATTGCCGCAATACTTCTTCAGATTGATGAGGTTTACGGAACACAACTTGCTTACGAAAACGAAAAACAGACATTCCTTAAGATAAACAAAAACCTTGCATCATACCCCGAAAACTACAAGGAATATCAGACAATTATTCAGGGTGTGCCTCAGAAGGTTTACAACAGATTTAAGCCCGATACATCAGTTCTTGGGTGCACAGACATCGGACACAATTTTGCATTTATTCTGGGTGATTCTATGAAACTCCTTAAGGAAAAATGTGCAGAAAACGGCTACACAATTGATTTTACAACATATGCAACACTTATCAGTGAAACAAATGTAACTCTTACATTTGTTGTGAAGGCAGATGCAGATGTTCCGACCGGCACTATGGCATCAAAGGTGTTTGCAGATATCTGCTATTCTCCTGTGGATGCTGATCTTTCATCCGATGATGTTTATCTCGTGTTCAAGACGACAAGACCTGTAATCGCGTTCTATTTTGAACCTGATGAACTTCAATTTGTTGATGTTATTTCATAAGAAAGGACGATAAATATGTCAGATTGTATTTTTTGCAAGATTGCCAATGGCGAAATTCCTTCACAGTTTGTCTATGAAGATGATAAATGTGTTGCATTTAAGGATATACAGCCTCAGGCACCATTTCATATTCTGATCATTCCGAAAGAGCATATTGCGAGTGCTTTGGAAATTGACGAAACAAATTCTTCAATCGTAGGTCATATATTCACTGTCGCTGCAAAGATTGCGAGAGAAGAAGGTATAGATGAAACAGGCTTCAGACTTGTGAATAACTGCGGTGTGGACGGAGGACAGACAGTAGGACATATGCATTTTCATATGCTTGCTAAGAGAAACCTCCAGTGGCCTCCGGGTTAAGTGAAAGAAAAGTAAATATCAATGCAAAAGGGGATGTGAAATTTTTTTGCATCTCCTTTTTTAATGCTTGACTCCTGCCGAAGAAGATAAACTGTAAAAGGGTGGGATTCAAGGCCCCATCCTGCAAGGGTTTATCAATTGAGCAATCGTAGGGTTCCGTTAGCCCTCTTTGTGAAAGGAGGGGGGACCGCGTCAGCGGTGGGAGGATTGCAATCGACGAACTGCGACGGATATCCGCGGTGCATCATAAATGCTGCACCCTACAAGAACATTTCCCCTCCTGTCATCCTGAGCAAAGTCGAAGGATCTCGGGGGGGTTGTTATACAAGAAGAAAATCGCATATGTTGATTTTAACCGCAATTATTCATTATTCATCATTCAACATTCATTTGCAGC
>JAZSJF010000070.1:0-3013 GCA_045534195.1 Clostridia bacterium
GCCTGACCTCTCCCGATACCTTTTGTTTCTCTTGTGATACAGATTGAACCGCCACCGATACCAACTTTTACAAAATCAGCACCTGCTTCTGCAAGGAATCTGAAACCATCTCTGTCAACTACATTTCCTGCACCAACGAGAACTTTGTCGCCGTATTTTTCTCTTATGAAGTCAATTGTCTTTTTCTGCCAGCATGAATAACCTTCTGATGAGTCGATACAGAGTACATCTGCGCCTGCATCAACTAATGCAGGAACTCTTGTTTCATAGTCGGTTGTATTGATACCTGCACCAACCATAAATCTCTTTTCTGCATCAAGCATTTCGTTTGGATTGTTCTTATGTGAAGAATAGTCTTTTCTGAATACGAAATACATAAGGTTTCCATTTTCGTCAACGATAGGGAGGGAGTTAAGTTTGTGTTCCCAGATAATATCGTTTGCAACTTTGAGTGTAGTATCCTTTGGTGCTGTGATGAGTTTTTCGATAGGTGTCATAAATTCTTTGATTTTTACATCAGAAGACATTCTTGATACTCTGTAATCTCTGCTTGTAACAATACCGAGAAGTTTGCCTGAACTTGAGCCGTCTTCTGTGATTGCAATTGTAGAATAACCGTTTCTTTCAACAAGTTCCACCACATCTTCAAGAGTGTTTTCAGGTGTAAGGTTAGAATCAGATACTACAAAACCTGCTTTGTAGTTCTTAACTTTTGCAACCATTTTTGCTTCTTCTTCCACCGACTGTGAACCATATATAAAGGACATTCCGCCTGCTTTTGCCAATGCAATTGCAAGTGTATCATTGGATACCGACTGCATAATTGCGGATACCAATGGAATATTCAGTGATATTCTTGGCTCTTCCTGACCTTTTTTATATTTTACCAATGGTGTTTTTAATGATACATTTGCCGGAATGCAATCTTCTGATGTATAGCCCGGAACCAAAAGATATTCGCTGAATGTTCTGGATGGTTCTTTGTAATAGTATGCCATTTTTAACTCCTCCTAAAAATTCAATTTATGTTTTTCTGCCTATTTTACATCATGTTTGGTATTATGTCAACATATTATTTGAAAAATTCAACGGCAGATTTGAACAACTTCATATCATATTCGCCGTAAACATTTTTGTAAAGACCGTTGTTGTATCTTTCTGAGTGTCCCATCTTACCGATAACACGTCCGTCAGGAGATGTGATACCTTCGATTGCATATGCAGAACCGTTAGGGTTGAATGCAATGTCATAAGTCGGATTTCCTTCAAGATCAACATACTGAGTCATAACCTGACCGTTATTGATAAGGTCTCTGATTACATCATCGTTTGCCATAAATCTTCCTTCACCGTGTGAAATAGGTACGCAGAATATATCACCGCATTCAACATTCTTGAGCCAAGGGGATTTATTTGATGCAATTCTTGTTCTTACAATCTTGGACTGATGTCTGCCGATAGTATTGAATGTAAGGGTAGGGCAGTTTGCATCTGTGTCTATGATTTTTCCGTATGGAACAAGACCAAGTTTGATAAGTGCCTGGAATCCGTTACAAATACCTGCCATAAGACCGCCTTTTTCGTCTAAGAGTTTTGTAACAGCGTCTTTGATTTCTGCATTTCTGAAGAATGCAGTGATGAATTTACCTGAACCGTCAGGTTCGTCACCGCCGGAAAATCCGCCGGGGATAAATATCATCTGTGATTCGTTGATTTTTGATGCGAAATCTTCAACTGATTTAGCAATCTTTTCACTCGAAAGGTTGTTTATAACAAATATTTCAGCCTCGGCACCTGCATCTGACATAGCCTTTGCAGTATCAAATTCACAGTTTGTACCGGGGAATACAGGGATAAGAACTTTCGGTTTTGCAACTTTGATTGATGCACTATTCCACTTTGTTTCCTTGTATTCAATTTTTTCTACTTTATCTGTTGATGATTCAATGTTGCATGGGAAGACATCTTCAAGTTTGTCTTCATATGCTTTTTCAAGTTTTTCAACAGACAAAACTTCATTATTATATGTGATTGTATATTCGTCTGTTGTGTAACCGAGAACTTCGCCTACAGTTTCGTCATCTGCCATTTCTATAACAAATGAACCGTAAAGATAACCGAATATATCTTCTTTTGATACACCGTCAGAATAAGCAAAACCAATCTTATTACCAAGACTCATTTTGAGAATTGCTTCTGCAACACCGCCGTATGTAGGTGTATAAACAGAAATGGCTTTTTTATCTCTTACAAGTTTTGCAACTATATCAAAATTCTTCTTTAAGCTTTCAGCATCAGGAAGATTATCCTTTGTATATTCAGGCTTCAATATGCAGACTTTGTGACCTGCGGATTTAAATTCATTTGAAATGATGTTTTTGATATTGTCCATTGTAACTGCAAAAGAAACAAGGGTAGGGGGAACATCTATGTTTTCAAAAGTTCCGCTCATAGAGTCTTTACCGCCTATAGCACCAATTTCAAAATCTTTCTGAGCCATAAATGCACCGAGAAGTGCAGAGAATGGTTTACCCCAACGCTTAGGATCTCCCTTTGGTTTTTCAAAGTATTCCTGGAATGTAAGATATACATCTTCAAAGGATGCACCGTGAGCGATGAGTTTTGAAACAGATTCAACAACTGCAAGATAAGCACCGTGATATGGGCTCTTTTCTGTGATGAATGGGTTATAACCCCAACTCATAAGTGAACATGTTGTTGTGTGACCCTTTTCGGATGATACTTTATTTACCATAGCCTGAATAGGTGTTTTCTGATATTTACCGCCAAAAGGCATAAGGACTGTACCTGCACCGATTGTTGAGTCGAATCTTTCTGATAAACCTCTCTTTGAACATACGTTAAGGTCAGAACTTAACTTTGTATAAAGGTCTGTAAATGAAGCAGAAGAATCTTTTTTGAATTCTTCGCACTTTGTACTGATAACTTCAGTGTGTTTTTCTGCACCGTTTGAATTGAGGAATTCTCTTGAAATGTTGCAGATTGTATTTCC
>JAZSJF010000163.1:0-5263 GCA_045534195.1 Clostridia bacterium
AAGCATTACTATTCCTGACCGTGTGACAAGTATTGGAGATGATGCATTTTCTTGTTGCACAAGTTTAACAAGCATAACTATCCCTGACAGTGTGACAAGTATTGGGAAATATGCATTTGATGGTTGCACTGCACTAAAGGATGTTTATTACACTGGAACGGAAGAAGAATGGAACAAGATATCAATTGGAAGTGGCAATAAATATCTTACAAATGCAACTATTCATTATAATTATGTACCAACATTCACAAGCGGTATATATACATATACCGTTTCAAATGGCAAGGCTACTATTATAGGTTGCGATACTTCTGCAAGTGGTGATATTGTGATTCCCGATACTTTGGGCGGATATCCTGTGACAAGTATTGGGAAATATGCATTTTATGAATGCACAAGTTTAACAAGCATCAATATCCCTGACAGTGTGACAAGTATTGGGACGAGGGCATTTTCTTATTGCACAAGTTTAACAAGCATAGATGTGCCAGAAGATAATAATTATTATTCAACTGTTGATGGTATACTGTTTAATGAGCAAAAAACAGAATTAGTTTCATATCCTGCTGGAAAAAATAATACTTCATGTATAATCCCAGACAGTGTAATAAGTATTGGGGAATATGCATTTTCTTATTGCAAAAGTTTAACAAGCATAACAATCCCCGATAGTGTCACTTATATTAATTATTATGCGTTTTATGATTGCTCTGCACTGAAAGATGTTTATTACACAGGAACTGAAGAAGAGTGGAACAGTATATCAATTGGAAGTGTCAATAAATATCTTACAAATGCGACAATTCATTGCTATGTGCCAACAGGTATAAAAGGAAGAGTTTACTCCACAGAACTTGAAACACCTGTACATAATGCAGTAGTGTATCTCTATAAGGAAGATGCTCTCAAGGGTGTTGCCATTACAGATGAAAATGGAGAATATTCATTTGATGCTGACGAAGGTTCATACACAGTTATGGTACAGCCTGTCTATGTGGATACATTCGATATGTCCATGTATCAGTTGAGCCCTGTATCCCGCACTGTGACAGTGACAAAGGAACTTACAGAGCAATCATTCGATGTGGAATTCCCACTCTATGCAGATGTAAACTATGACGGACAAATAAATATAGATGATGTGGTGGAAGTAAAAGCATCATATACCGACAAGTTGGACATATCAATACCTGTAACCGGTTCAAACACAGTTACAGATGTGATTTCCACATCAGGTATCACAGGCAAAGTATACAGCAAAGAACTTGAAATGCCGTTAAGCAATGCACTGGTATGTGTATACAGTGACGGTCTCTTAAAAGGTGTGACACTTACAGACGAAAAGGGAATGTTTACATTGGATATGGGAGCAGGCACATATACTATTATGACATATGCCGCATATGTAGATACCTTCGATATGACAATGTATCAGTTCTCACCTATGAGCACTAAGGTGACTGTAAAGGATACAGGTGTAAATCACACATTCAATGTGAAATTCCCGCTTTACGGAGATGTAAACTGCGACGGAATGGTAAATATAGATGATGCAGTAGAAGTAAGAGCATCATATACTGCTGAATAATATGCAATCGATACCAATCAGGTGTTTGTAGGGGATGGCTGCCCTCTTTGTGAAAGGAGGGGGGACCGCGTTAGCGGTGGGAGGATTGCATATGACATCCCAATAAAAATCATCACCGCAGGGGATATATCGCATCGAAGATATATCGCGTTCCAACGGAACATATCGGAAATCCCAAGGGGATTTATATCGCGCATTACGAAGTAATGCCTTGTCGAAACATCTCATATGAATTCTTCACAATCATCAGAATAATCAAATGAAAGGAATGAATATCGCAAATGACAAAAAACATTTTTTCCAATATCAGACTCAAAAAACCCAAACCAAAAACAATGATTTTGAGCATTATTCTGATACTGGTCATTGTGGGACTTATATACATAAACTCCCATCCGCCGATAAGGCATTCCATAATAAGATTTTTTAATCCTGATTATACTCCCATAGAATATCAGATGAGTATAAAGGATACAGAAGCCACCCTGTTTGAAAGAGTTGGCGACAATGTACTTCTTTTGTCGGGAGAAGGTCTTGTTATAACTGACGAAACTCTTGACAAAAAGGTTTTTGCAAACCGCGCAGGTTCTAAACCTCAGATAAAATCAACAAAAGATAATTACATACAGTTTTTCTCTGGCTCAAAGACTGTATTTGTAAACGACGGCAGTGAAACAAAAGAAATCGTATGCGACAACAATGTTATCACCGCCACCATAAACAAAAACGGCTACTATGCCATAGCCACTGACGAAAAAGGCTACAAAGCACTTATCACAGTGTACAATACAAGAGATGAAGAAATCTTCAAATGGCATTCGGCGGACAACTTTGTCCTTGGTCTTGCCCTTTCGCCTGACAACAAATCACTTGCAACAAGTATGATTCATTTCGGCAATGACAAACAGTCAAATCTGCTTACGGTATTTAAGTTTTCTGAAGAAAAGCCTGTTTCATCTGCAGAAATCAATTCAAACTTTGTGGCAGAGATAAAATATATCTCTTCTTCAAAGATTCTTGTGATAGGTTCTGAAGAAATGATGATGTACTCACCAAAAGGGGACAAAATATGGAATGTTTCCTATGACGGTGAAAAACTGGTAAACTACTCTGTAAATGACAACTATATCGCAATAGCCAACCGTTCTTCTTCTGCACTTCTGGGAAGTTGTATGATAAATATATACGATTACAGCGGACGAAAAATATCAGAAACCGATCACCCGGAAGATATTATAGATATGGATACTGCAGGTGACAACATCCTCATCACCAGCAAAAAATCTATCCGCATCATTACAAAAAGCGGAAAAGAAACCAACAACATAAAATTTGCCAAAGATATAAAACATGGCTTACTCTTCGGCAACACAGGATATGCGGCAATCGTCACGGGAAATGTATTGCACAGTGTAAAAATCGACTAAAAGGAGATCAACCATGAATGTAATGAATTATATCCCCGATATAATAACGATAGTATTTATTATCGTCTTCATACTTTTCGGGATGAAAAAGGGCTTCATTCACACACTTCTTCATTCTGCATCGTTTTTCATCGCTATCGTAGCCTCTTTCTGCTTTGCAAATCCGGTGACAAATATGATAACCAATTCCAATTTTGGTTCGGCTTTTCGGCAAACGGTGTATAACTTCATACTCAAACCCGTAAAAGAAGCCCCGGAAATCCTCCTTAAGGATTTGTCACTGCCGGATTTCCTTATAAAAGGCATAAGCGAATCGGAGCCGGTGCTTCAGATAGCAGAAACACTTGCAGCAAATATTACAAATACAATTATAAGTGTGCTTGTGTTTATATTACTTTTTGTACTTACAAAAATTGCTCTTAAGTTTATTGACAAATCACTGGGACTTGTGACCAGACTGCCGGTACTTAAACAGTTCAATTCACTTTTTGGTGCATTAATGGGCTTTGTAAGTGCCATACTATGGATATATGTGATTACATCCATTATAGCGGTATTCTCATTTATACCTGCTGTAAACACACTGACAGAATACATAATGAATTCACAGATTCTGTCATTCTTATACAAAAACAATCTGATTATCGGACTGTTTTCATAATACCATAAGGAGGTGTCCTCAATGCTTAACTACTACAAAAGCGAAAACGGAATAATGAAAGAAATCGAAACAATGGAAAAGGACTGCTGGGTAAACCTTGTAGCCCCCACCTCGGAAGAAATAGAAAAAATTATAAAAGATACAGGTATAGAACCGGATTTTATAAAAAGCGCCCTTGACGAAGAAGAAACTTCTCACATCGACCAGGAAGACGGTGCTACACTTATCACTGTGGATATTCCGTATGCCACCAACTCTGACGGCGCTATAATATACTCCACAATGCCTATCGGTATCATTGTGACAAATGATAATATCATCACAGTATGTCTTAAAGAAAACTCTATCGTAAGAGAACTCTCATCAGGCAAACCCAAGGGAATAAGTACAAGTTTCAAAACAAGATTTGTACTCCAACTTCTCTACAAGGTATCCGTAAGATACCTTCAGTACCTGCGACAGATTGACAAAATCACAAAAGATGTGGAAAACCAACTTCGCAAATCTATGAAAAACCAGGAACTTATCCAACTTCTTGACCTGGAAAAATCCCTTGTATACTTCTCCACATCACTTAAAGGTAACGAAGCAACCATTATGCGACTTTCCCGTGGTAAGTTTATCAAGATGTACGAAGAAGATGAGGACATCCTTGACGATGTATTGCTTGAACTTAAACAGGCGATAGAAATGAGTAATATTTATTCAAACATTTTGTCAGGAACTATGGATGCATTTGCGTCTATTATATCAAATAACCTGAATATCGTAATGAAAGTACTTGCGGAAATCACAATTATCCTCGCTATCCCTACAATCATCACATCATTCTACGGTATGAATGTAGTGGGGCTTCCATTTGCGCAAAGTCCTTTTGCAATTCCGTTTGTGATACTTATTACGATAGTGATTGCAATTATCACTACACTTGTGATTGTGAAGGGTAAGTTTTTTAAATAAAATATCATAAAAAAATATAAACCTGACAAAAAGGTATTATCTCCTTTTTGTCAGGTCTTTTTTATAATTTCTTTTTCTGTATTCTGTATGCCACTTTTGCAAGAATAGTTTCAGGCAAAAACTTCTGCAGTCCCACAAGAAATCTCATACCGAATCCCGGTATAATAATTTTTTTGCCCTTAAGGGCTTTTTTGATTGCATATTCTGCCACAAACTCACTGCTCAAAGATGCAAGACTGAACTTTACATTTGCCACTTTGTCAAACTCCGTATTTACCGGTCCGGGGCAAAGACAGGACAACTTCACATTTTTCTTACCTCTTTTTCTCTCTTCCTCGCCAAGTGCTACGGTAAGACGCATTACATATGCCTTGGTTGCATAATATGTGGCAAGAAGCGGGCCCGGAAGAAACGCAGCAGAACTTGCTACATTGAGGATATGTCCCTTATCTTTTTTGTCAAAGATTTTCAGAAACTCTTTTGTGATAATATGAAGTGCGGTGATGTTTACATCTATCATTTCTGTTTCCTTTTCAAGATCTGTTTCCACAAACTCCCCAAGCAAACCGAAACCTGCATTGTTAATCACAAAATCAATGTCTTTATCTCTAATTTTAAGTCGGAGGC
>JAZSJF010000455.1:0-4075 GCA_045534195.1 Clostridia bacterium
ATATTTCACAGAGGGGTTTGGTTTAATCTGAGATATTCTTATTTGTCACCTTTGATCATAGCCCAGAATGGACCTGCAACAAAGATAGAAGAATATGTTCCGCAAACTACACCGAGGATGATTGGGAGTGCGAACTGTTTAACACTTGCTACACCGAGGATATAAACCATACCGATTGTAAGAAGTGTAGTAACAGAAGTGTTGATACTTCTTGTCATAGACTGTCTGATACTCTTATCAACTGTTTCTGAGAAGAGAAGTTTTTTATCAAACTTTCTGTTTTCTCTTACTCTGTCAAAGATAACGATTGTAGCATTGATAGAGTAACCGAGAATTGTAAGAACAGCAGCGATAAATGATGTATTTACCGGCAACTGGAATATTGCATAGATTGAAAGAATGATAAGTACATCGTGTGCTAATGCTACGATTGCTGACAAACCTGACAAAAGTTCAAATCTGATTGTGATATATACAAGCATAAGAATGATTGCGATGATGATTGCAATAAGGGATTTGCCCCAGAGTTCTGCACCCATAGATGCTGCAACCTTTTCTTCACTTGTGATTCTGATCTGACCAAATTTATCTGCAAGTGCTGTTTTTACCTTGTCTGCAGTTTCACGGTCAAGTTCGTTCATCTTGAGAAGGAAACCGTCTTCACTGCTCTGTACACCTGAAACTTTTACACCTTCAACTGCACTAAGAACTTCTCTTACTTCATTTTCATTATATGTGTAAGATTTGAGAAGTGGAGTCTTTGTTGATGTAACAACACCTTCTGCCTTTGAACCTGTTTCAAAAGCATTCTGTGTCTGTGGAACTGCTTCTGTAACGTCGATTACTTCTTCAGCAGTTTCTTCTGTTGCTTCAGTGCTTTCTTCTTTTGCAGCATCTTCTTTAACTTCTTCTTTTACCACTGTACCGTCGTCGATTTTGTTTGCTTCTGTAATTACGTCAACAGCCATTGTGTAACCGCCGGTAAAGTCAATGTCGGTATTAAATCCGCCGAATATTGAGAAGGAGATAATGCCTGCAAGAATTATGATGATTGGAATAGTAAAAAATATTTTCTTTTTATTTACAAAACTAAACATTATTGCTGACCTCCTTTACCCATTGCGCAGTATAATTTAGGATTTCTGATACCAAATCCTGCAAGTTGCTTAAGAAGGAACTTGGTAAGGAATATTGCAGTAAACATACTTACTACAGTACCGATGAACAATGTGATTGCAAAACCAACAATTGAACCTGTACCGAAGAAGAAGAGAACTGCTGCAGCGATCAATGTAGTAACATTGGCATCAATAATGGCTGTAAGAGCCTTGTTGAAACCTGCATCAACAGATGCACGGAGAGTTTTTCCGTTTCTGAGTTCGTCTTTGATTCTTTCAAAGATAATTACGTTAGCATCAACTGCTGTACCGATTGTAAGGATAATACCTGCGATACCCGGAAGAGTAAGGTTTACTTTGCAGAGTGCAAGCACCCATGCAACGAGTGATGTATACGCTACAAGTGCAACACTTGCCATAAATCCGCACATTCTGTAGAAGATGAGCATAAAGATCATTACAAGAATGAGTGCGATAAGTGCAGCCTGCAAACTCTTGTTGAGTGCTTCGTCACCGAGAGTAGCACCAACTGTTCTTGATTCGATTACATTGAGTTTGTATGGAAGCTGACCTGATTTGATCTGGCTTGCCAGTGTGCCTGCTGATGTTGCATCAAAGTCACCTGTGATGATACATGTTTCACTGTCAATTCTTTCCTGAACTCTTGGTCTTGAAATTTCAATTTCATCAAGGAAAATTGAAATTGTGTTTTCGCCTTCAGGCATTGAAGCAAGCTGACCTGTTGCTTCAGCAAATTTGCTCTGACCTGATTTTGTAAGTTCAAGTGATACATAGTGCTGCTGACCGCCCTGTTCACTTGTCTGACCGAACATTGCATCTGCAGTTTTTACATCTGTAGCACCTTCCATGATGATTGCACCGTTTGGTGCTCTGAACGTGAGTTTTGCAGTTGTGCCGAGGAGTTCAATAGCATCCTGAGGATTGAGAACTGATGGCATTTCTACTCTGACTCTGTTGTCACCCTGTTTCTGGGTGGTTGCTTCTGTAAGATTCTGACTGTCAAGTCTTGCTCTTAATACGCTTTCGATTGTGCTCAAGTCATCGCTTGATACTTTTGTTACAGGGTTACCGTTGTCATCAACAGGTTCGAACACGATTGCAGAACCGCCTGCAAGGTCCATACCCTTTCTGATTCCGGACTCATCGTCCATAACACCTGCAATTCGATAACTGCCAAGATCAACACCGAATGCAGTGATTGCCAATGCTGCGATGATGATGATAGCAATTAAAAACTTTGCTATGCTTTTTGATTTCATTTGCTTTTCCTCCTTGTAAGACATACATAAAGATATTATATATGCAAATGCACTTTAAGTCAACACAAAATCAAGAATTTTGTCAATATTTTTTGAGTGTGTTAACAAAGTCCACAAAAAAGATAAAAATGTGCATAGATTTTGTTTTTGTACTGTGGTACTATGATATAGTCAGCAATATATTTGCTGCATCATATAAAAGGAAAGAAAAAAGGAGAATCTGTATGAAAAAATTTTTGTTATTGTTGACAGCACTCATCATGGTTGTCAATACATTTATGTGCGGCGGTGTTCTGGCACAGAATGAAATAAATATTGTGATAAACGGAGTTCCACAGCAATATGACACAATGCCCGTAAATAAAAACGGAAGAGTGCTTGTGCCTTTGCGCGGAATTTTTGAATCACTCGGAGCAGACATTTTCTGGAATGAGCATACAAAGACGGTAAAGGCAAATGATGCGGAAAACAAAGTAAGACTTACTATAGGCTCAAATGTTGCACAGATAAACGGTAATGAAGTCACACTTGATGTGGCACCTGAAATTATTGATTCAAGAACTATGGTTCCCGTAAGATTTGTTTCGGAAGCACTGGACAAAGAGGTTTTGTGGGATGACGGAACAAAGACTGTTATTATAAAAGGAGAGAAAAAGAATATGGCAGAACTGAAAAATAACAATAGAAGAAATGTTCCCACAGAATTTGAACTTTCTTCTGATATGAATGATCTGAAGTTCTACAGTGAAAACACAGAAACACTTACAGAATTTATAGACAGACAGTCAGGCGGAAAGAAGGTTATGGGGGAAGATGCTCTTCTCAAATCCAATCTTGACTGTGATGAAAAGTACGGTACAATGGTGGAAGCAGATGTTACAGACGGTGTTGGTTTTTCAAAGACTGTCAGATGCGACATTGTGAATGTTCCCGAAGCATCATCAAAGGTTGTGGCAAGATTCCTTCAGTCAATTGAAGGCGCCCAAACAGGGGATGTATGTGTTGTAAACTTTTACGGAAGATGTATTTCAGGAGGTCAGGACGGCCAGGGGGAAGTACAGGTACAGATACAGAATCCGATTGATTATTCCAAGGCACTTTTTAAGAAAGCAACTGTAGGTTCATCCTGGACAAGAATATGTATGCCTTTTACAATGCAGGATGATTCAACAAATGTAGGTGTAAGATTCGGTTTTGGTCCTCAGTGTGTGGAAGTGGGCGGATTTGAAATAATCAATTTCGGAAATTCGATTTCTTTTGATGCACTTCCGTCTGATACAAGTGCCGTAAGTGATGAGTTTAATTCTGATGCACAGTGGAGAAAAGATGCAATCAGTAATATAGAAAAAATCAGAAAAGGCGATTTTTCTGTAGTAGTTGTGGACAAAGATGGAAATCCTCTTAAAGATGCTGATGTTACATTTGATATGTTTGAACACGAATTCCAGTTCGGAACATGTACCACATCAAAAATAGGAAAAGACGAAAATTACGATAAATATCTTACACAAAACTTCAATACTGCAGTAGTGGAGCATTTCCAGAAATGGGGTGTGTATGACGCGGATAACGGTGAAAAATCTGACTATCAGGTGAAGAAAGCCGCTGAAATGGGCATTAAGTATCAGAGAGGTCATTCTCTTGTATGGGAAAAGGAAAAGAGCCTTAAGGGAACAA
>JAZSJF010000284.1:0-6485 GCA_045534195.1 Clostridia bacterium
GATACAAACGGAAATATGCTTCCTGCAGGAAATGTAATTCTTGATTGATATTATAATAAGTGGTGGACAAGAAATGCTACAGCAAATACTGACGGAAACGGCGAAGTAACAGTAAAAGGCTATTATGGAAACTATGATGTTAAAGTAGAAGCAAACGGACAGTCAAAGACAGTTATGGCAGCATTCCATAAAGGATATGACAATGTTCTCGAAATAACAATCAAGTAATAATAAGAATTAAGATTGCATAAAAATAACGCATCCGATAGGATGCGTTATTTTATTTATTCAAGGATTATTTTTTCATCACATAATCGTAATACTGACTTGGTGTCATAAATGTTACATTTTCCTTTATAAGAAATTCAATGGTTTTTCTTACTTCTTCGTAGTCTGCTTCATCCCAGCTGTTTGCATGTCCCTGCATTACGATAACAGGTGCGTCTATGTTTTTTTCATATCTTGTCAAAAACTGTTCATATTCACAAACGCCTGTTGATTTTTCGAATCTTACATCTGTACCGAGGTTCATCGGGAGAAGGGTAGGGTTGCCGTTTTCATCCTTGAAAGCGCCTTTTCCTGCAGATAAAGTTTCTCCAAGCATTACAGTTTCCATTCCAAGTTCACTGTATTTGTCTTTAAGAACTTTTACTGTATCTTTGTTACATGCATTATATGGAGAACCGAATGTTCTTACTTTGTAATCAAAGGTTGAGTTGATTATATCCACAGCCTTTTTTAAATTCGAGTACTGGGTTTCATATGAATCCACACTGAAGTATTCGTATCCTTCCATTTCTTCTGTCTGAGAGGAAGATTCTCTTTTATGAAGATAACCGTGGTTCCAGATTTCTGTGCCGTCTGCAATCCATTTTTTGACTGTAGAAACAAATTCGTTGTAGTCAGGGTTGCTTTTGCCTGATTCAACATTTTTTGCAATTGCACCGATACCGATATTGGTTATTCCGTATGATTTGAAAAATTCATATGCTTTGTCAAAATTTTTGTAATTTGAATATCCAAGGTCATCAAGTTTTATAATTGCGACTTTTCTGATAACATCGGTTTTTGCATTATCAGTAGTTATAACAACTGTTTTTGTGCTATCATCCCAGTCAACTTTACATCCGAGGCTTTCTGATACAAAGCGGATAGGGACGAGTGTTCTTGAGTTTACAATCTGCGGAGCGACATCAAGAGTGAGTTTTTCTCCGTTTAAGAATGCATCTGTATTGCCTATCTGTACAGAAACATAATGTTCGCCTCTTGTTGCGAGTACCATTTTTGTTGTTTCTTCCCAACCGATTTTTGCATCAAGTGTTTCAAATATTCCTCTCATTGGCACCAAAACTCTGTCAGATATAATAACGGGGGATACATCAAATGTCTTATACTCGCCGTCAATTTGTATTTTTATTTCATCTTGGGCATAGGTTGTGAATGTAAATACAGAAACAAGAAGAAATATACATGTGATAAGTGATATAATTCTTTTCATAATATATCATACCTTTCTCTTAGTTGTTTGATGAATGTGAATAGTCATAGTATTCAGAAGGTGTCATAAATACTACATCAGGGTTATTAAGAAGGAACTGAATTATTCTGTCAAGTTCCGCATAGTCTGCATCATCCCACTGTGCACCGTGGCCCTGCATTACAAGGACTTTGTTTCCCGCATTTACATTGTTGTTGAACTTGTTTACAAAGTTATCATAATCCATCACGCCTGTAGAGGATTCAATTCTGCTGTCGTTTCCGAGGTTAACAGGGAATGTGGTCGGATTTCCGTTTTCATCGTGGAAAGCGTCTTTTATAAGTGTTTCACCAAGCATAACTGTTTCAATACCAAGTACATCATAGTTTTCTGCAAGAACTTTTGCTGTAGTCTTTGAACAAGCATTGTACGGAGCACCGAAGGTTCTTACTTTGTATCCGTTGCCGAAGGCAGTGTTGATAGTTTCAACGGCTGTTTTCAGATTGTACAACTGAGTTTCATAGGAGTCAACACTGAAATATTCATATCCTTCCTGATCTCCGGTTTTAAGATCACTTTCATTTCTTCTGTGAAGATTTCCGTGACACCATATTTCAACACCGTCATCAATCCATTTTCTTACAGTTGTAAGAAATGCTGAATCATAGTCTGAGTTTGATTCGTAATTGTACCAGTTTTTTGCTATTGCACCGAAACTTATCTGTGAAATGCCGTAGGATTTAAAGAATTTATAAGCCTCATCAAATTTCTTGTATGAATTATATCCCAGGTCATCAAGTTTCATGATACAAATAATTTTATCATCAAATTTGTTAGGTGTTACTTCTCTTACCGTTGTATATGGGATAAGTGTTTCTTCATTATTCCATGCAAAGAACTTGATAAGTTGAGTTCCCGAAGGAATGGAGATTGCTTCCATTGCCTTTATAAGTTCTGTTTCGTCACCTGTTGTTTGTGAAGGTAATTTGGAAACATCAAGAAGTCTGTTTTCTTCACCGTAGAATGCTACAAACAATGTGTAATCCACCCGGAATCCAAAACTGTTTTTGATTATTGCAGACAGTTTGACTTTGTTGTTAAATGAATCATAAGATGGAAGAAGGGTGAGGGAAACGAACTTTGATACAACATTAGATGATGTGATTGTATCTGTGATGTTTTCTCCTGCAAGGTTTAAGCCTACTGTGTGGCTTGTTACTTTTGATGCAGAATAGGTGAGATTGTCACAATAAAAATCAAACTTATAGTTTCCTTCTTCGTCTATTGTTGTCTGCTGAATGTAGTCTATGTTGCTTGTAGAAGTGTTTTTTAATGTGAGTGTAACCTCTTTTCTGTCAAAATATTTGTGTTTTGTATCAAGTTTGTCACTGCCGATATTTCCCTTGATTATTACTCTGTAAGTGCCTTCAAGAGAAAGTGCGTCATTTTCGTATGCAGATACATTGATACATACAATTGATGAAATTACTAAAGTGAGTACAAGTAATAATGATAGTATTCTTTTCATTTTTATTCCTCGTTTTCTTTTTAGTTTAAATTATCTATAATTTTTGCACCGAATATCGGTGTAAGTTTTGTCGAATCAATCCAGAACATAACTTTTGCATATGATGCTTTATCCGGTATGGACAAATCATTTATACTGATTGAATCTTTGTCGTTGCCTGAAAGGGATGATGCGGATTTGATAAGTCCAAGCATTTTTCCGCTTTCTCCGTAGAATGCAGTATATACAGTAATATCAAGGCCTGATTTCTTTGTAAGGTTGTTGATTGTGGCACTGAGTGAAAGTTTTCCTTCTGTTGTTGATGTGTTGAAATCAAGTGACAGACAATTTGGATAAACATCTGATGAAACAATTGTGTCTGTTGCGTTTTTGCCGTTGATGTTTACTATCATATAGCAATTCGGTATTGTTTCTTTTGGTTTGTATTCAAAACCATCATATACAAATTCAAATCTGTAATTACCGTTTTTGTCAATCGGTGTCTGCTGAATGTTAAGTATATTAGCAGGTGATACAGGATTTCCGTCATTTTTTACAAGAAGAAGTGTTGCTGAGTCGTGAAGGTAATTTTTGTCGAGGAGGGAAGGATCAATGTAGTCTGATTTTCCTTCAACAACGACTTTACCTGAATAAATGAAAGAATGTGCTATTTGTGTGAAATCAGGAACTGCAGTTCCGTTGATTGTGACTTCTACAGTGTTTTCTGTATCATCAAAGAATACTGCTTCTACTGTTTTTTCATCTCCGTTATGAGAAACGGATACATCATAGTTTCCGTAGAATCCTCTGAGTGTTGCTTCACCGTTTTCGTTAGTGTAGGCTATTTCATCTTTTGTCCACCATTTGTTGTATACAAGGTCCTGGAACTGTTTTCCTGCTTCTTTCAGTTGCCAGTCAGTTGTATAGAATGGAGAAACAGTAGCGAAAACCGAACCATCGTAGAATCCCCAGAACAAAAATCCCTTTACTGCTTCGTGAGAAAATGCTGCAATCAACATATCTCTTACATAACTTGCCTGAAGTTCTTCGTCAAAAATCTCACCGCAGGAAAACTCGGTTACTTTTACATCATAGCCGTATTCGTTTTTGATTTTTGAATATGTATCAAGAACTTGTTCAGGCGAATGTTCACAGGTGTCATAATGTGACTGCAGACCAATTATATCAACTTCTGCATTGTTTTGCTTAAGCGTATCAAGGAATGAATAAAATGCATCCAGTTCCACATATCTGCATTCATTGTATACAAGTTTTGTATCTTTTGGGGCATATTTTCTTGCCCATTCAAGCCACTGGAGGGGGATGAGTTCATCGTTGAAACTATCTCTCATAAGTCTGTTGTTGACCTCTTCATTGAGTACATCCCATTCTGTGATATCGGGGTATTTCTGCACAACTTCTTTAATATGTGCTTCAGTTTCTTTGTCAAAGGTTTCTCTGTCTCCGGATTCTATACATTCTCTCATTCTCTCAGGAGTAAGAGCCGTTCCTCTGGCGCTTGTCATTTTTTCCCATACAAGTTGATGACCTCGGAAGTACTTGACACCAAGATCTTTCAGTGTGTCAATGTGTAACTGACCGTTGTTATTACCTTTGTCTCTGTCGGCTTCGTAAGGTCCCCATTTAAGGACGGTTTCGTGAACCATTGCATTGAAGTTCTCGGCAAAATATTTTCTGTAATTCTGACCTTTTGTGCCTGTGTTTGTTACATTTCCGTTTACACATGAGCCGAATGGGAACTGATGTTCAAACATATCTATTTCAACTTTAGCATCCTTTACGGGATTGCCTAAAGCATCTTTTACAACTACTTTGAAATCACCTTTTCTGATTTTTTCAATTCTGTCAAAGGCGTCGTTTCTCCATTTCTGATTTTCCGTAAGATATGGATACAGATTTGCTATATCAACCGGATATTCAGATATGGTATGTTTTGATCCGTGATTAATAATTCTTAAATCTGCGATTTCGACTTCCTGAACATTGTATCCGAATCTGATACTGTATTTGTATTCGGGGTAGTATTCACCGCTGCCGTCTGTTTTGAGTACGGCTTTGAATGGCAGATAATACTGTTTCCATTCTGAATCAATCAGAGACTGGGCAAATACTGCTTTTGCAAATGAATCGTGTTCTTCATCAAGTGTTTCCTGAACCTGATGTTTGATTACACCGTATCCGGAAGAGTTTCCACCTGATATAAGTCGCGCATAGAAAGAAATCAGATATACGGAGTTTTCATCAAGTATCATCTTTCCGTTGGTTGAGTTTTTATTTGCTACACTCAACATAAGTTTGGTATCTTTTGACGCTGCCTGAGTTGTTTTCAGCCTGATAGCTTTGGTGAAAGTCTGGTTTTCTACATCAACAAGTGACATAGAACCGTAGGAGGATTCGTCACCGCTTATTTTTGATAGTTTATTCACTTCGTATGTTGAAATTACAGTAGGGTTTATTGCGGGTTGTGTATTTGTCGGGAAGTTGTCAGGAGTGAATTCTGTTCCCTGATATGTGATTCTCAGATCTGCTATTTCGATTGTCTGAACTGCAAGACCTATTCTGATTCCGTATGTATATGTGTTGT
The DNA here is from genome assembly GCA_045534195.1 of Clostridia bacterium. Taxonomy (GTDB): domain Bacteria; phylum Bacillota; class Clostridia; order UMGS1810; family UMGS1810; genus SIG435. The sequence continues at coordinate 5,590 of JAZSJF010000284.1, forward strand.
AACCTGATACGGCATTGAATGGCAGATAATAGGTGTTCCAATCAGAAGTGATTGATGTTTCTTCAAAAAGGGCTTTTTTGTGAGCATCATTTTCTTCGGGGACATTTTCCTGAATCTGATGTTTGATTTTGCCCACTCCGTCATTTCCTCCACTTATGAGCCTTGCAGAAAAAGAAAGGAGATAGGTTGCATTTTGTTCAAGAGTTATAGTACCTTTTTCTATGCCGTTTAAACCGATGTTGTAGACAAGTGCGGTTTCGCGGGTAGGGAGTTTTGATGTTGTTATCTGAAGTGCTTCGGTGAATGACTGATTTTGTACAGATACCTTTGATACACTTGCACAGGAAGCATCCGAACCGGTGAGTGCGGAATTGTTGTAGAAGTCATAATATGTCAGGACTTCATTTCCGACTCTGATTTCCTGATAAAAATCATCATGGTTGTTGCTTGTGTAGTACTTTATATCATCAATTTTGTTTGACATTTCAAAGTTTGTGGGTACATCTCTTCGTATGATAGTAGGTGCAGCATCATTGGATGCGAGTGTATCAAACGAGAGTGTGCATGTCATTATCAATGTAAATGACAGTAGAATTGATAAAACTTTTTTCATAGTTCCTCCATATACAATACAAACGGCTTATGTCTGTTTGTGTGGACATAAGCCGCAAGTAGATGTTATTCAATAATATCTGCGATCACTTTTACATCTGTAGGAGCGATGTATGGACAAAGTCCGGTATATGAATCAATCAAAAATGCTCTGAGAGTAGATGTTTCTTTGATTGGTTTGAAGTTTGAAACAGAAATTGCTACAGGAAGTTGTGAGAATGAGAATGTTTTGTTTGCTGATGTTTTTACAGAAAGGAGTCTTCCGTCAACAGCATCATATTCAC
>JAZSJF010000121.1:0-1724 GCA_045534195.1 Clostridia bacterium
GATTATGGGGTGTGTGGGAACACTGGTGTCGCTGTTCGTTCATAAATAACCGTATTTCCCTCAAACAAACAAAGGGACTGTAAAAAATCTATTTTGATGTCCCTGTTTTTATGATTAAGGGAATAGGAAAAAGACTTCAGAACGAAGAAACTGAGCCGAAACCTTTGGTTTCGGGTTACCCGAAGGCGTACGTGTGTACGTCGAGAGGCGAAGTTTATTCGTAACAAAAAGGCACAAAAAAAGAGGAAATATTACATAAAAATGTAATATTTCCCACATAATGAGTAATTTATAAGTTTTGTTGTGATTTTAGGCCTTTGATTTTGGCTTACTCTATGCTTTTTTGCGATCTGGAGTTTTTTTACATTCCCATATTTTTTATTCAGTTACTTAATTTCATATACCTTTATCGGTCCCATAATTCCTGATGGTTCAAAGAGAAGAAATTTTGAAAATTCATCTCTTTTTACATATCCGTTGTGATTTGAAACTATTATTTTCAGTTTATTTTTTTCAATAATATACTCTTTTGGAATTTCAAATCTGTACGGCGGAAATTGCCTTGTGCCGATATATATGTCATTGAGATACACCTCTGCCGTCTCCCCTGTATATCCCAGGTCAAGGATATAGTCCTTTTTGTTGAGTTCTATTTCTCCTTCGTATCTGATATATCCCGAAAAATGGGGAAGATAATCCTTTCCCGTTATATTAAAGAGTTCATTTGTCTTTTTGAAGAATTTATATTCCTTGTCTTTTCCCTCCATAAGATATATGTCAAATTCCGGTTTTATCAGAGTTTCTGCAGATAGTATTTTTTCTGAATATTCTTCTATTCCTTCCATTTCAACATCACCAAAAATTATCATAGTGGAATTGTACGGATTAAGGTTTAACCTGATGTTGGAATCGGGGGAATGTTTTATCGTTGCTTTGTTTTCAAATCCGTCATATTCGATGTATTTTCCGCCTTTGAAGGATGAAAGAGTAACTAAAGTATCTGCCGTTTCGTTTATGTTTTCGTTGGCAAACATATAAATGTGGGCATTGTCTCTTGTGTAATGATAGTATCTTAAATGTCTGCATTCATTATGGCAGATTATATCATTGAAGTTTTTTTCTTTCATATATTCCGAAATAGATGAGAGAGAAATGCATTCAAAATCATCAGGGTTTTCGTTTTTGTTCACTGATACCATTACGACTTTTATGTCCGCTTTTTTTAATTTTTTAAGAAGCGATTGAGGAATACTTTTTGAATATGGTACAAAAAGTACATTATATTTTTCGCCGTTTAATGAACTGTCACATATTTTCTCAAGATAATCAGAAGGAATTATGTCGTAGTCGTAATAATTGTCATAGAGAACCTTTGCAATCTTTTCCAAAGGGACAAAGTCTCTGTTTATCCAGTGGTTTTCCGCATCATAAAGTATGGCACAAGTTGAGATGTGTGTGCCGCATGAGAGGAGATGGCACATTCTGTTCATATAGTCCATATTGTTTTTGTAATAAGGGTAGTGAGGATTTTTCCCTCCGTCATAGAATGTGGGCGGACAATCGGTATCATCGGGCTTTGGTGAAAATGCGTGAGGAACGAAATAGTTTATACCTCTCACAAGCATATGGTCCATAAGATATTTCATTGTCTTTGTTCCTTCTGCCCATCCGTATGCTCCAAATATTTCACAAAGCGCTCTGCCTTTTTTCTTCGGATCTGTATG
>JAZSJF010000274.1:0-7246 GCA_045534195.1 Clostridia bacterium
ACATGCTTTGGTACATGCATTACATCCGATACAAGCATATATTTCAGGATAAAGTTGCATCATAACACTTTCTGTTGTTGATACCTTTTCCATATCATACACTTCTTTTACCAATGGGAAGAAAGGAAGTGTTGCGATATACATATTGTCTTCTACCTTTGTCTGGCAGGCAAGACAAGCCTTAAGTTCCTTGTCACCTTTGATTCTGTATATTGTTGCACATGCACCGCAGAAACCGTTTCTGCAGCCGCAACCTCTTACCAGTTTGTAACCGGCATATTCCATAGCACACATAATGGTGAGGTTATCAGGAACCTGATATTTTTTTCCGAAAAGGAATATATTTACCATATTTTCCATTTTTAAACTCCTCCTTATCAATATTCATCCGGCAATTCGTCCAGTTCATCACAACGGAAAACAGGACCGTCTTTGCACACATATTTTGCACCGATATTACATCTTCCGCACTTGCCTATACCGCATTTCATCTTAAGTTCCATTGTGGTATAAACCTGTGTCTTGTCAAAGCCCATTTCGATAAGACCTTCAAGAGTAAACTTAATCATAATAGGCGGACCGCAGAGAACAACTGTCTTGTTAAGGTCAAAGCCAAGTTCTTTTACATAGTTTGGAACAAAACCTACGTGACCGTCCCAACCTTCCTGCTCTCTGTCAATGGTAAGATGAACAAACACATTTTCGTCCTTTACCCATTCTTCAATGATTTCGTTATAATCAACAAGGTCATCCTTGCTTCTTGAACCGTATACAATATCGATTCTGCCATATTCTGATCTGAAGTGTCTGCAATAGTTGATTACAGATCTTAACGGTGCAAGACCGATACCACCCGCAATAAAGAGGAGGTCTTTGCCTCTGAATGCATCATCTACAGGGAAAGGTCTGCCGTAAGGTCCTCTTACTGTTACCTGCTGTCCAACTTCTGCCTGATGAAGCCATTCTGTTACACAACCGCATTTCTTGATGGAAAATTCCATAAATTCTTCATTTGTAGGAGAACTTGTGATAGAGAACATTGCTTCCCCTACTCCCGGAATAGAAAGCATTGCGCACTGTCCCGGTTTGTGAATAAATGGTTTTTTGCCGTCAGGAGTTACTACACGGAATGTTTTTACATCTGGTGTATCGATACGTACATCTGTGATAACGCCCAATACGGGAATTAAAGATTCATTGACTGTATTCATTATTTATCCCCTCCCAGAGTTTTCATTACTTTTACAATATTCATAGATATAGGACACTTCGAAAGACATCTTCCGCAGCCTACACATCCGAAAATACCATCGTTGTTTTCGGGGAAGTATACAAGTTTGTGCATAAATCTCTGGCGGAATCTTTCTTTCTGTGAATTTCTTGAATTACCGTGTGCCATCTTTGTGAAATCGGAATACATACAGGAATCCCAGCAACGGAATCTGATAACACCTTTTCCGGTGTTGTAATCCTTGATATCATAGCACTGGCAGGTAGGACATACAAAAGTACATGTACCGCATCCAAGACAGGACTGAGAAAGTTCTTCCCATTCAGGTCTTGAAAAGAGGTCATCTGTCTTACCGCCGCCGAAAGCGTCTTTTGAAAGATTTGCAAGAGGAAGTTTCTTAAGCACTTCTTTTGTCTTTGCAATCTGAGCATCTGCAACTTCTTCGGATGCTTCTTCTGTAAGACCTTCTATCATATTCATAAAGGCTTCACCTTTTTTGGTGTTTGCCTTAAAATACATATCTGACTCTGTCTTATAGCAGGTCACATCACCGCCGGCTTGTGTAGGATCAATGTCAAATGCTGTACAGAAACAAGTTTCGTTTGGTCTGGAACAAGCCATTGTAACGATAGTTGAATGTTCCCTTCTTGTAGCATAGTAACTGTCATACGGTTCTGTAAGGAATACTCTGTCCAGAATATCAAAACTTCTCATATCACAGGCACGAACACCGAATACTACAAAGTCCTCTGCTTCTTTTCTTGTATCAATAATTTCAATTTCTTTTTTATTCACAGTAAATTCCATAAGGTCTTCTGACTGTGGGAAAAAGAAATCCTTGGCACTTCTGTTTGTGTTAAGAGCATTGCTCATAACTGTGCCTTCTTCCCATTTTTTGAAAGCAGCACCCTCAGAAGTGTCGACGGGAAGATAAAGTGCATTATTTTCCGCTATTTTGGAAAAAATGTTGTTGAGAGAATCCAAAGAACATTTACGCATTGTCTTCATCTCCTCTCTTTACTGCATCCCCCGGTTCAATATCATCAAAAGTGAAGTTTACAACAGGTGCTCTGTTGCCTTCCACTTCACCTGCCTGATAATCGCCGTAGAAGGAGTTTATATCCTTGATAAACTTTCTGTTGAGAAGATGCAACGGAATATTCTGAGGACAGACTCTGGAACATTCGCCACAGTCTGTACATCTTCCTGCAACGTGAAATGCTCTTATAATATGGAACATCTTTTCTTCAAAACTGTCAGAAACTGCCTTGTTCTGGAGAGATGATTCCGGATTGTCAAATACACATTTTTCGCAGGTACATGCAGGACATACATCTCTGCAGGCATTACATCTTATGCAACGTGAAAGTTCATTCTGCCAGAAGAGAAATCTTTCGTCTTCTGTCATTCTTTCAAGTTCTTCTACCTGGTCAAATCTATTCGAATCAATAACTTCGCCCTCGTCACCAATAAGTTCGTCATAAGCAACATGCTTCTTTGACTTACAGTTTGTGCATCTTTCCAGAAGCACATCTTCAAAGCCAAGAGTAAATTCACCGTTGTAGAGTGTATCAACCTTAACCTTATCTGCATCAAAAGAAACGGCTGAAACCGCTTCATCGGTAAGTGCTTTTATCTTTGAAATATCAGCCATACCTTCACAGGGGATACCTACAACATATACTCTGTCTCTTTTGAAACGGTTTTCTGTAAGAAGTTGATTGAAACTGTATGTGTCACAGGGTTTCAGAAAAACGAGAACTTTTTCTTCGCATTTTAAAGTTTCTTTCACAAGATACTTGGAAAAGTTAGCACCTGAAAAACCGTCGAAATAAAAATTCTTCTTCAAATCTTCTTCTGTCTTGAAAACAAATGGTGTAACATCATAGTCAAACTCACCCATTTTCCAGCCAAGTACTCTGTTTACCTTACCTGAGGACAGAAGTTCTATGCTTTTTTCAATAAGAATATCTCTTGTTATCTTTTGCATCTTAAGTCCTCCAATCTCTTGTTTTCACCGAGTTTCATAACCTGCTCGGTAAATTCATTCATTGTCTGGGCAAACTTAGCACCTTCTGCCGCAGAAACCCATTCAACACGGGTACGTTCTTTCTCTATGCCAAGGAAATTGAGCATTGAGAAAAGAAGTGACATTCTTCTTCTTGTATAATAATTTCCGGTGGTGTAATGACAGTCTCCCGGATGACATCCGCAAAGAATTACACCGTCTGCTCCTCTCTGGAAAGCACGGAGAATAAACATAGGGTTTACTCTGCAGGAGCAGGGAACTTTGATAATCTTAACATTTTCCGGATATGCCAGACGGTTGTTGCCCGCAAGGTCAGCACCTACATAAAAACACCAGTTGCAACAGAATGCAACAATTAATGGTTTGTATTCGCCGTTTACTTGCATATTGCATCCACCTCCGCAATGATTTGTTTGTTCATAAAGCCTTTAAGGTCCATAGCACCGCTCGGACATGCTACTGTACAAGCACCGCAACCCTGACATACTGCTTCGTTTACAGAAGCAACTCTTCTCATACGTGTTGTTCTGTCAGGCATACGGAATTCTTTTTCTTCATAAGTGATAGCACCGTAAGGACATACCTTTTCACACATAGAACATCCGTTACACATCATTTCGTTTGAATGTGCAACACAAGGATTACCAAGAAGTTTGTCCTTGGCAAGAAGACCTATTACTTTAGCAGCAGCGGCCCCTGCCTGAGAAACAGTTTCCGGGATATCCTTAGGTCCCTGACAGGTACCTGAAAGGAATACACCTGCGGTAGGACTTTCTACAGGTTTAAGTTTAGGATGTGCTTCTGTGAAGAAGTCGTTTGTGTCCATACTTGCAGTAAGCATAGTTGCAAGAGGACGTGCTGACTTATCAGGCTCAATAGCAGCCGCAAGTACAACAAGGTCTGCATCTATCTTTATCTGCTTATTGTCAAGAAGGTCAGATGCCTGAACGATAAGTTTGTCACCTTCGGGCATTACCTTACCTACCATACCTTTGATATAGTGAACGCCGTATTCTTCAACTGCTCTTCTGTAGAATTCGTCAAAGTTTTTGCCCGGTGTTCTTACATCAATATAGAATACATATACATCTGTATCAGGATATTTATCTCTTGTGAGCATTGCATGTTTTGCAGTGTACATACAACAGATTTTTGAACAGTATTCTTTGCCCTTGTGAGCACAGGATTCACAACGTGAACCTACACACTGTACAAATACGATTGTATGCGGATGCTTTCCGTCGGAAGGACGAACAAGTTTGCCCGCACTTGGTCCTGCAGCATTGGTAAGTCTTTCGAATTCAAGAGATGTGATAACATCCTTTGACTGGTTGTAAGCATATTCGTCAAACTTATCCATACTGATAGGATTAAAGCCGGTAGCGGCAACGATAGCACCGTACTTTTCTTCAATGATTTCATCTTTTTGTGTATAGTCGATAGCACCTGCTGCACATACCTTTGCGCAAAGACCGCACTTGCCGTTTTTGAGCATATTACATGCGTTAGGATCAATTGTTGCTACCTTTGGCACTGCCTGTGCAAACGGAATATATATTGCACGGCGGTTGTCCATACCGAGATTAAACTCGTTGGGAACATTTTTCATAGGACATTTTTCTGTACAAAGTCCGCAACCTGTACATATGTCTTCTTTGACATATCTTGCTTTTTTCTTTATCTTGACATTGAAGTTACCTACAAAGCCCTTTACTTCTTCTACTTCACTGTAGGAGAATATTCTGATATTTTCGTGCTGAGCAACTTCCACCATTTTTGGTGTAAGGATACAAGCCGCACAGTCAAGTGTAGGGAAAGTTTTGTCAAGTTGAGCCATCTTTCCGCCGATTGTAGGTTTCTTTTCTACGATATCAACCTGAAAACCTGCATCTGCAATATCAAGAGCAGTCTGAATACCGGCAATACCGCCGCCGATAACAAGGGCTCTCTTTGTAACAGGGCTTTCACCCGGTGTCAAAGATGCATTAAGGTTAACTTTTGCAATTGCAGCCTTACCGAGAATAATAGCCTTTTCTGTACCTGTCTTCATATCTTTGTGAACCCATGAACACTGTTCACGGATATTGGCAATTTCTACCATATAAGGGTTTATACCTGCCGACTGGGCAGTCTTTCTGAAAGTTGCTTCATGCATTCTTGGTGAACATGAGCAAACTACAAAACCTGTAAGATTGTACTCTTTGCAGGCATTGACAATCATATCCTGACCTGCCTGGGAGCACATATACTGATAATTTGTGGAAAAGACAACTCCGGGCTCGTTTTTCAAAGCCTCAGAAACTGCTTCCACATCTACTGTGCCTGCGATATTTGTACCACACCAGCACACAAATACACCGATTCTCTGCATTTTGTCCTTTCCTCCTTATTTTGAATATTTTCTGAATGCACTTACCAGTGCCTGCTGTGGGATTGTATCATCTACCATTTCTGACACTTTTTCGGCAGAAAGTCTGTTTCCGCCCTGTTTTCTCACAGCCATAAGTCTTACTGCTTCAATGAGTTTGGCAGGTTCTACCCCTCTCGGGCATCTGTCAACACATGCAAAACAGGAAAGACACTGATAAAGAGATTCTGATTCAAGAAGTGGCTGAATGTTGCCTGACTCAACCATACTTACAAACTGGTGAGGATGATATTCCATAGAGTCGTAAGCAGGGCATGTGCCTGAACATTTGCCGCATTTCATACATTTTTTCGGATTTACTCCGCTCATTCGGAGAAGTTGATTTTTCATTTCTGAAGTATTATTGTTCATTGTTCTCCTCCTTTATGCCAAAAGCCTCTGCAAGAAGTTCGGTAAGATATACTACCGGTACATCTGTGCCGTTTTTCTCCAGATTGTACTTACAGAGAGGACAAGCGGTAACAATCACATCCGCACCCATTTTTTTGGCACTGTCTGTGACATTTTTGCTCTTTGTTTCTGCAAGTTTTTCATTTTCCATTACCACATAACCGCCGCAGCATTCATTACGCATAGGATAGATAACCGGTGTAGCACCGAGAGCCTTGATAAGGTCCTCCATAACAGAAGGATTTTCCGGATCATCCATAGCCATAACACTGTTTGGTCTAAGGAGCATACAACCGTAGTATGCTGCAATTTTTTTGCCTTCCAACGGCTTTTTGACACATTCTTTCACTTTGTCAAAACCTATTGTATCTCTCAGAAGTTCAAGATAATGAACTGCTTTTGTTTCGCCGTTGTAATCATCTTCATTTATATAATTGTTTACTCTTGTTCTGAAAGTTTCGTCAGTTAAGATTGCATTGTTTGTCTGCTTGATTACATTATGACAAGCAGAACATACTGTAACGAGGGTATTGTTGTAATCTCTCGCTGCCTTAAGCGCTCTTACACTTGAAAGTTTGGTAGCAATTTCATCGCCGGCACTTGTAAATACGCCGCCGCAACACTGCCAGTCTTTGATTTCTTCTAACTCAACCCCAAGAACTTCTGCACATTCTCTGGCGTAAAAGTCCAAAGCCTTCGCTTTGTTTTTCAGAGTACATCCCGGAAAATATGCTACTTTCATAAGATATACCTCCCTTTATTATACCATCTGTTCCGGATGGAATACTTCGTCAAATTTCTCTGCTGTAAGGAATCCAAGTTCTACACAAGCCTCTTTGAGGGAAATGTTATCCTTGAATGCTTTTTTTGCTGTCTTAGCCGCATTTTCGTATCCGATATAAGGATTGAGGGCTGTAACAAGCATAAGTGAATTGTGAAGATTGTGATGCATCTTTTCTTTGTTTGCGGTGATACCCACTGCACAGTTTTTGTTGAAAGATACAATTGCTTCTGCAAGAAGTCTTGCAGACTGCAGGAAGTTGTAGATACATACAGGCATAAATACATTGAGTTCGAAGTTACCCTGTGATGCAGCCATACTTACTGCAACATCGTTTCCCATAACCTGTACTGCAACCATAGTAACTGCCTCACACTGTGTAGGATT
>JAZSJF010000277.1:0-3322 GCA_045534195.1 Clostridia bacterium
GCCTGAAGTGAACCGTGCACTGCACCAGCAGCACCTGCTTCAGACTGCATTTCTACAACGTCTACTGTCTGGCCGAAGATGTTCTTCAAGCCTTTTGCACTCCATTCATCAACATATTCTGCCATAGTTGATGAAGGTGTAATTGGGTAAATAGCTGCTACTTCTGTAAAAGCATAGGCGCAATGTGCGGCAGCGCAGTTACCATCCATGGTCTTAAATTTCTTTGCCAATTTTACTACCTCCTCAATTTATCAGATTGTCTGAAAGCACAGACATCTGTTAATTACTTCATCATTTGTGCAAAAACACATAAGACAACACATTGATTATATCACGGGATTACCATTTTTTCAAGGTTTTTTTGCATACAAAATAACAAAATTATCAACATTATATATAATTACACAGGTTTTCTCTTGATAATAGTTCTTACTTTGTGATATAATATGCGGGAAATGTGCGAAAGGAGGATTTATTTATGGCACTTGACGGAATTACACTCAATGCACTTACCAATGAACTATCCCTTTGTCTTGTAGGTGCAAGAATAGACAAAATACATCAGCCCGAAAGGGATGAAATAATCATAGGGCTTCGTGCTTACAGAGAAAGTTACAAACTTCTTCTTTGTGCAAATCCATCTTTTCCGAGAGTTCACCTGACAGAACTTTCAAAGGATAACCCACAGACTCCCCCCCTTTTCTGTATGCTTCTGAGAAAGCATATTTCAGGTGGAAAAATAACTGCAGTTTATCAGAAACAAATGGAAAGAATTATTTGTTTTGATATTGAAAGTTATGACGAATTGGGTGACCTTTCCACAAAAACTCTCATTGCGGAAATTATGGGTAAACATTCAAATATTATCCTTATAAATAACTCAGGCAAAATCATTGATTCTATTTTTCATGTAGATATCACCGTAAGTTCTGTAAGACAGGTGCTTCCGGGCTTTATATACGAAGAGCCCCCCGGTCAGGGAAAAATCCCTCTGACAGAAAGAACAGACTATGACATATTGTCTGATACACAAGTAAATGAAATCCCCTACTACAAACAGATTATGTCAAAATATATGGGCATAAGTCCGTTAATTGCAAGAGAAACAGTGTACAATGCCCTTGGCGAAACAGATGCAATGCCCGCTCTCGGCACTGTAAAATCCGTTTCGGATCAAATCATATCCTTAAGAAATGATATTATCAACCACCGGTATTCTCCCTGCATCATAGTGGACAAAGAAAGCGGAAAACCTCTTGATTTTGCACCATTTATAATACAACAGTATGAGAATCTCTGTCAGTGGGAAAAATTTGACACAATGAATGAGGCAGTGGACAGTTTTTATATCAAAAAAGCAAAAAACGAAAGTATGCGCCAAAAGAGTGCCGCCCTCCACAAACTTGTATCAAACAATATAGAAAGATGCGAAAGAAAACTGCAGATTCAGAACGAAACCCTCAGCCGTTCATCTGACAGAGAAAAGCACAAAATCAAGGGCGACCTTATAACCGCAAATCTCTACCGGATCAAAAAAGGTGATGAGGTGGTTGAACTTGAGAATTTCTACAACAATGGGGAAATTATAAAAATCACCCTTAAACCTGACCTTACGCCCTCAGAAAATGCCCAGAGATTCTATGCAAGATATACAAAGGAAAAAACTGCAGAGGAAGAAACTCTCAAACAGAGAAAAATAAACCTTGAAGAAATCGAATACTTAAAATCTGTCCTTGAATCAATAGAACAGGCAGAAACAGTTGCAGAAATCAATCAGATAAAGGAAGAACTTTCTGATGAAGGTTATATCAGAAAAAGATTTACAGGCAAAAAATCTCCCAAATCACCGAAATTTGAACCTGCAAGATTTGTAAGTCACGACGGATTTGAGATTTTTGCGGGAAAAAATAACAAACAAAATGATTATGTCACTCTGAAACTTGCCCGTTCCACAGACATATGGCTTCACACAAAAAACATCCACGGCTCACATGTAATCATAAAAACCGAAGGCGGAAAGGAAGTACCTGACCGCACTTTGACTGAGGCAGCGATAATCGCCGCATATTTTTCGAAGGGAAAAAATTCTCAGAATGTGGAAGTGGATTATACCGAAGTAAAAAATGTAAAAAAACCGTCAGGTGCAAAACCGGGAATGGTGATATATGTAAACAACTACACCGCAGTTGTAACACCTGATGAAAAACTAATCGAAGAACTAAGAACAGATTAAAGTACAAAGGATAACATTATGACTAAATCACAAAATACAAAAGGCGCTCTGTATGTAACCATAGCGGCGATAAGTTGGGGTATATTTCCTTGCTTTAACAGAGTCCTTGCATCAATGGGAATACCTCCCCTTGTGTCCACTTCAGTAAGAGCCGTGATTGCCGCAGTGGTATATATCATATGGGGAATATGGAAAGGTTCGTTCAAAGACTTCTCATACAAATATATCCCATTTTATTTATTTTATGGCATTATAGCCATTGTGGGTACAACTTACCTTTATGCACAAGCGCAGGTAACACTTAATTCATCGGCTATGGCGGCGGTGCTTTTGTATACCGCACCTGCCTTTGTAATAATATTTAACAGACTTCTTTACAAAGAACCGGTAACAAAAACCAAACTGTGCGCTCTTATCCTTACATTTTTTGGTTGTTTCCTTGTGTCAGGGGGATACAATATATCATCCCTGAAACTTAACGCAATAGGTCTTATCATAGGACTTTTGTCGGGACTAAGTTACTCAATGCTTACCGTAATAGGAAAAACCGCAGTAAAGAAGTACCCGTCGGAACTCAACTCATTTATGCCTACAATTATGGCGGCAGTTGTATTTATGTGTATAGTTCCTCCATGGACAATACCCGTTCCAAATACATCTGTAATTGTATTGTATCTTCTGTTGAGCCTTACGGGAACAGTTGTACCATATGTGTTTTATACAAAGGGATTGTCTACGGGAATGGACGGCGGCAAGGCAATACTTATAGCAAATGTAGAGCCAGTAACCGCTGCAATTCTTGGTGTAGTTGTATTCAGCGATACACTTGAAATACTACATATACTGGGAATTATAATCACACTCACGGGAGCAGTGATTGCTTCTAAAGAATAGCAAAGGGATGTAAATAATTGATTTATTTACATCCCTTAATTATATGATTAAAAACCCTAAAATCAGACAAAAAGAACCATTGTATGTTCATCATCCCAACCTATCTCATAAGTTCTGTTCTCTTTATAATATTATCCTGAAGTCCCGGTGAGATATTTACAAAGTGCTCACTGTATCCACCCACACGGACAATAA
>JAZSJF010000463.1:0-1904 GCA_045534195.1 Clostridia bacterium
GTAATGATAGTTATGCTTATTATAAGCACATTTTCAGTACCAATGATAGCAGGTGCAGCAAGTTATATTGCAGAAGGTACTTGCGGAACAAATCTTACTTGGACACTTAGTGATGAGGGAACTCTCACAATCAGTGGTACAGGGGGTATGCCATCTTTTTCGGGTGTTACAGCATTGCCCTGGTACAATTATCTCAGTCAGATTAAGACTATTGTAGTAGAGGAAGGAGTTACCGCACTGGGTACACACGCATTCAGAGAATGTCCGAATCTTACAAGTGTATCCCTGCCGAACACACTTACAACAATAGGTTACAGTATGTTCGTTCGTTGTAATTCTCTCAAAAGTATAGTTATTCCTGACAGTGTAACTACACTGAATGCTCACACATTCTACGAATGTTCAGCACTTGAAAGTGTAAAACTGCCGTCAAAGATAAAGAATATCGGCGAAACAACATTTTTTAAATGTACAAAATTAAAAAATGTAGAAATACCTGACAGCGTTACTACCATAGGTAAGAATGCATTCAGAGGATGTTCTTCACTTGAAAGTATAGTGCTTCCTTCTGAACTTACAACCATTGACATAGGTGCATTCTCATATTGTACAAAACTTTCAAGCATTACAATACATAAAAAATTAAAGACAGTTGCAGGTACAGCATTTACATCAAGCAATGCACTCAAGACTGTTTACTACGAAGGTACACCGACAGAATGGAACAACATTGAAATCCGTAGTGACAATGCACCCCTTCTTTCTGCAGAGATTGTCTGTGCACATAATGACTGTGTTGCATACGGAGATTGCGGAGCGGATGCAAAGTGGGAACTTGGTTTTGACGGAACACTCACTATCTCAGGAACAGGTGCTATGAAATCATACAGTTCATCTTCTGATGTGCCTTGGTTGGATTATGCAGATCAGATTACATCTGTTGTAGTGGAAGAAGGTATTACAAGCACAGGAAACTGGTCTTTTTATCTTCTTAAGAAAGTTACATCTTTATCACTTCCTGAAGGACTTGTTACAATCGGACTTCATTCATTCAGAGGATGTTCTTCCCTTACAGAAGTAAAAATTCCAAGCACAGTTACAAACATCAGTGCTGCCTCTTTTTCATATTGTTCACGCCTTTCCACAGTTTATATGTACAATAATGTAAAAACTATCGGGTCAAATGCATTTATAAGCAGCAACATAGCAGATGTATATTTTGAGGGTAAACTGAATGAATGGGAATCAATCAATGTTTCATCCGGAAACGATACACTTCTCAAAGCAAATATACATATAGCACAGGAGGAAGTAATTTTAGAAAAAATCGAAATTACCAAACTTCCTGTTTTTGAAGATGGAAAAGAACCTGATTTTTCGGATGTTGTAGTAATGGGTACTTACAGTGACGGTACTGTTGCGGAAATTAAGGACTATGATGTTACAGTACAGCCTACAGTTGCAGGATACCTTGTTACAGTAAGTTGCGGAGATATTTCTGCACAGGCAGAAATCAAACCTTCTGCTCCTTATGTGGTAAAGGTAGAGATTGCTCAGATGCCAAATAAGACAGTGTATTATGTTGGTGAAGAAATAGACCTTACAGGCCTTGTGGTAAGAGTGTATATGAGCAATGGCAAAACTATAGACATATCCAGAGGCTACAAGGCATTGGATTTTGATTCTTCTACACCTGGTGTGAAGAAAGTAACTGTAGGATATGCTTCATACACAGGTCAGCTGGAGGTTACTGTAATAGAAAAACCTGTGATTGAAAGACTTGAAATCGTAGAACTTCCAACAAAAACCACATACTATGTGGGAGAAGAGCTTGACCTTGACGGTCTTGCACTTTATGTAGTATACAGCGACGGCACAAGAGACGGACTTCTCGAAGAAGCAAT
>JAZSJF010000203.1:0-6051 GCA_045534195.1 Clostridia bacterium
GGATATTCATTTGACGGTTGGTACTGTGGCGGCATCTGGTTGTCAGACAGTGCTTCATATTCTTTCTATCCTACAAGAAATACTGTGCTGGAGGCGAAGTTCGTGGAAGAAACACCTGTTGTATCTTCAGTCATAGTCACAGAAGAGGAAACATATGCAAATTCTGTATATACTCAGGATAAAGGTACATTTACAGACAAAACCGTAACGGGTAATTACGGCTTTGTGAGAAGCAAGGGTTTTGTATCATCTCAAACAGGCTCTGATTCAATTGTATATACATTATCAGACAGTGTAGTATCAAAAATGAATACCGACAGTCTTATTATGACAAATGTTGCGGTAAAATCCAATGAAGGAACAGGCAAAATCAATATTAAACTCATAGGAAGCAATTCAACAGTTCTTTCCAATATGGAATATGCAGTTGCTCCTCAGTGGACAAATATAAGAGTACCCCTTG
The DNA here is from genome assembly GCA_045534195.1 of Clostridia bacterium. GTDB lineage: Bacteria > Bacillota > Clostridia > UMGS1810 > UMGS1810 > SIG435. The sequence goes on from JAZSJF010000203.1 coordinate 464, forward strand.
TGATATCGGCGGAAAAACTTTCCAGGATAGAAATCACTACGGGAAATATAGCGCAGAATATAGAAATTGCAAATATTACCGTAGAGGATTATACCGAAGTAACCGACAAACTTGATTTCATCAGAAGATCGGGAATGTATCTTCTTGAAGAATTTGAAGAAACAGAACTTCAGGATCCGGGCGCAAATCCTGTAATGGGCAAGGCTATAGACCTTGTTGCAAAGGGGAATTATCTCTATGCAATCGGCGGTTCGGGAAATGTGGGATATCTTATGATAGGTGATATCTCCGATAAGACAAAGATAACAAAGGTATCTACTGTTGAAAATCTCGGTCAGGTAAGACAGGTGGATATCACAACAGACGGAAAATATGTACTTGTAACAGGCAGACATAACGGTGTTACTATTATTGATGTAAATGATGTAAAAAATCCATTTATCAAAGGGTATTATGACAGTGTGGAGTTTGCCACAGGTATATGCGTAAGCGGAAACTATATGTTTGTTGCAAACAGACAGTACGGCGTGGAAATTGTTGATATCACAGACATTGACAATCCGAAACAACTTTCAATTGTAAGAAGCGGCGAAGCCCAGTCATGTAAGGTAATAGACAACTATCTTTATGCAGGTATCTGGGGCGAATGTGCAGTCAAGATTTATGACATCCGTCAGCCGTCTGAGCCAAAGTATGTAGGTAAAGCAAACCTTAACGGCCGTGGTGACGGCTTCAGTGTGGCAAAGAGCAAAGACGGCACAAAGACATATCTCTATGCGGCTACAGGTCAGCATATAAATGGTGCATCTTCAGACGGACTCTATACCGATCCGAGATACGGTATGGGTAACGGTATGGATGTATATGATATTACCGATCCTGCAAATCCGAAATGGCTTTCAACCGTAAAGATAGACGGAAAGTATTACTATACTGCAGTTGACTACTGGGAGACTGCATTCTCCAGAGGAGAAGACGGTAAGGACTATGCATATCTTATAAGTATTTTTAACGGTGTATACATCTATGATGTGACAGAACCTTCAATGCCAATAAGACTTGCACATCTTTCAGTTCCCGTGTATAGTTCATCACCGAATTTCTCATCACTTGCGGCAAATGACAAAAATGTCTTCCAGTTTGACCAGAGAACTGCTTTGCAGTACAGCCCCGTATCTTCTATAGCTGCAAGAGACGGTGTGCTTTATCTTGCAGGTACATACACAGATGTACATGCTTACAGAAATGAAGACATTATATACGAAGAATATGACAGAGGAGATACCTCATCTGCCATAGAAAAGGATAACGGTACATTCTACAAACTTCCTGATGATAACTTCGGTCTTGATAACTTTAAGTATTACAGACCTGACGGTCAGGTGTACTATGCTCTGACTTGCGGTGATTATATCTTTGCCGCATGCGGAAATGACGGTATTCATGTACTTGACAAAAACCTTAAACTCATAAAGAAATATGATACAGAAAGAGCAGTATCCCATCTTCAGATTATAGGTGATACACTTTATACTGCAGAGCATCAGTCGGGACTTAATTTCTATAAGGTGGAAGGTACAACTCTTACACCAATCGGCACACCATATGTGGCAAATGAAAAGAACCCGGTAAAAACGATACAGATTTCACCAAATCAGAAATGGGCAGTGCTTCAACTTGGCAGACTTCAGTTTGATATAGTAAATATATCTGATATAAATGCACCTAAGCGTTTCGGTTCATATACATCATCGGGACATCTTTATTTCAGAAACCTTATGAACGGCTTTGTGGATAACAGATATATGATGTGCTATTCAAATCCGGGTACAAACTGTCACAGTATCATAGATTTCGGCGAAAATTGTGAAACCGACACACCAACAGTCAAGAGATTTTCATCTACAAACCTTGGAATGAACGGTGGCCACGCAGCATATGGCGACAAGGCAATAGCGGTAAACAGCGGCAAGATTATAGTGTATAATCCGGGAGATTATATGGCAGAATCAGTAACCGCACTTCCTACAATGGGTGTTTCTACAAAGTCGGGGGTGATAGGCAAACCTGCAATCCACAGAAAAGTACTTATGCTTTCCGAAAGAATGGAAGGTGACGTTCACTTTATAGACATATCAAATATTGAAAAACCGCAAGTGCTTAAATCCTTCAAGATAGCGGGAAATCCTGATATGATGACTGCTACGGATACATATGTGCTTTTGCCTGCAGGTTATCAGGGACTTATAAAATTTGATACGGATATGTTTGAAGAAAAGCCAACCGTATCGGTTAAGACTTCTGTATCTGCGTCTGGATACAAAGGAACAGCCACATTTACGGATATTCCTGATTTTGAAGAAGGATTCAGTGCAATTGCCTTTGTATGTGCATATGATGACAACGGAAACCTCATGGGAATGAGCAAAGTAAGTGAAGTGCAGATGTATGCAGCAGACGGTTCAAAGGAAGTATCCGCAGAACTTGGATTTGTTGACGGTGCCAAAGAATATGATTTCTTCCTCTGGAACAATATGAATGATATTAAGCCTTATACTAAAAAACAGGTGATATTCAAGGAATATACACTTCCATCAGGAGGAGAAATCCTTATCAATAATGACGACTTTATAAATGGCACCTGGAATGTACCAAAGGCAAATGGTACCAAGAGTGTATCCGATGATACGGTAATGCTCAGTGTAACCACACTTCCGACTAAGGATAATGGTGTGAATATGGAATTTAAGAATGACCTTTCGGGTAAATTCAGTGAAGGAGATATCGGCCTTATGACATTTAAGGCGCAGGTTACATCAGGCACGGGATATATCAAGGGTGTTGTTCAGGCTGGTTCCACCGACGGATGGGCAAAATCTCTGTTTGCAGAAACTGAAGTGGCTGAAGGCTACTGGATGGATTGCTATCTGCCATTTGTGGCAAAATCAAATATCATTCAGGCAGCAATCAGATTCGGCGGAAAGATTCAGAATGTACAGATTAAGGATTTTCGACTTATAAATTATGGTAAGTCTCTTTCTTTAAGTGATTTACCCTCAACACTTAAATAAAGCATAGTATATAGCAAAAGGAGAATAAGAGATGAAAAAAGTAGTATCATTATTATTGGTTCTCTGTCTTATGATGACAAGTTTTTCTCTTGTATCTTATGCGGATGACGGTATCAAAATCAAAATTAACGGTTATTATGCTGACTATGATGTGATGCCCGTAATTGTTAATTCCAGAACGCTTGTACCTATGAGAGGTATTTTTGAATCTCTCGGTGCAGACATTTCATGGGACGGCGATACAAAGACCGTAAGAGCTTACAGTCACAACGGCACAAGAATTACACTTATCATAGGTGAGGCAAATGCAGTTGTATACAGCAACATGGTGCCTCTTGATACACCTGCTCAGATAGTGAACGGCAGAACTATGGTGCCTGTAAGATTTGTGGCAGAATCCCTTGGCGAAAAAGTAGAATGGGACGGAAATACAAAGACAGTTATCATCGGAGACAAGTTGGTAGCATCAGGCAAAGGTCTTGATGTCTTGAAGAACACAGTTCACAGACCTATACCAACAGAGTTTGAAAAGACAAACAACTTAAATGATTATTTGTATTTTGATCTCGATAAGACTCCCCAAGAACAGGAAGCAATATACAAGCAGTTCAGGGATATGGCAGAAGTAGTTTGTACAGAAGATGAATATCTTGCAGGAAAGACAGATATTCAGGGACCCGAATTTGGTTTTGACGAGGTTGTAGATGTGGAAGGTATGCCGTTTAAGAAGGCATTGAGAATTACTTGTACAAGTGTACCTGAAAAGAGCGCATCATTCATATCCAAGACATCAGCCACACCAAAAGGCGGTGTGTCAAAAACAGACAGAATGCTTTTTGCATTCAGAATGAGAACCGTATCAGGCGGTGACGAAAATGGTGTGGGTAAAGTTCAGGTGCAGATTCAGCATCCTGAAACTTATCTGAAAGCAGTATTTGAATTTGCAGTTGCAGGCAAAGACTGGACTGTAATCTATATGCCATTCCGTGGAATAGAAAATGCTACTGATATGGGTATCAGAGCAGGCTTCTATAATCAGGTAGTAGAAATCGGCGGTATAGAAATACTCAAGTTCCCTGAGGGTTTTGACCAGTCACAACTTCCAAGATCATTACCACCAGAGTACGACCAGTTCAATGAGGATGCAATATGGAGAAAGGAAGCAACAGAGAGAATAGAAAAGGTAAGAAAAGGTGACTTCACTGTTGTTGTCAAGGATAAAGACGGAAATATAGTACCTGATGCAAAAGTCGAACTTGATATGTTTGAGCATGAATTTGAGTTTGGTAATGCAATGAATGATTCCGTAATCAATAACGAAAAATATCGTAATAATGCAAAAATGCTCTTTAATGCAGCGGTGCTTGAGCATGCTCACAAATGGGCTCCATATGAAGAAAACCCCGGTGCTGCAAAGAAACAGGTAGAGGCTATTATAGATCTTGGCATCAAGAACTTAAGAGGTCATTCTATATTCTGGGAAAGAGACCTTGGCTCAAACGGAAAGACTTATCTCACACCGGAATACATATTCACCGATGAAATGAAAGATCCTGCAAATAAGCATCTTTATGATGAAAAGGCAAAAGCTCACGCATATCAGATGGTGGAGGACTTCCTTGGTGTTATTGATGAATGGGATGTTGTAAACGAAATCTTAGGTCATACAAAAGTGAAAGATGTTTTCGGACCTCAGATCTACAAAGATGCTTTTCAGTGGGCAAGAGAAGCAGGTGGAGAGGATATGACACTTTATTACAACGAAGTTAGTATCCACGAAAAAGTTTTCCTGGAAAAACTTGATGAACTTGTAGCAATGGGCGTTGATTTTGATGCAATCGGTCTTCAGTCTCACTATGATGCACACAGAATTGCAACACCAAGCGTCATTCTCACACTGTACGATAATTTAAGAAAATACGGAAAAGAACTTAAAGTTACAGAATTCTCTGCATCTATGTCAGACAAAGAACTTCAGGGTAGTGTAATGAGAGATACAATGATATGTACTTTTGCAGAAGAACAGATGAACGGATTTCTTATGTGGGGATTCTGGGACGGTGCAAACTTTGAATCAAATTCACCTGTCTATGATAAAGAATGGAACTTAAAACCCGGCGGAAGAGCATATGTAGACCTTGTTTATAACAAGTGGTGGACAAGAGATGCCAAGGCAACAACAGATGCTTCAGGTAAGGCTGTTGTAAGAGGTTTCTACGGCGACTATGATGTGACAGTAGAAGCAAACGGACAGACAAAGACGGTTATGGTTGCATTCCACAAGGGGTTTGATAATGTCCTTGAAATTACTATTGATTAATAAGTACATGAATAATTTATGCGTATACAGAGTGTACAGATAAAGGACTTCAGACTTATAAACTATGGTAAAACTCTGAAAATAGAAGATTTACCATCTACACTTAAATAGTTTTCATATCTCTTAAAAAAGGACACGGAAGCCAACCGACTTTCGTGTCCTTTTTGTGGGAGCCATTGGGGACGGTTCTTTTTGGC
>JAZSJF010000099.1:0-5341 GCA_045534195.1 Clostridia bacterium
TTCCTCTTTTTTTGTGCCTTTTTGCTACGAATAAACTTCGCCTCTCGACGTACACACGTACGCCTTCGGGTAACCCGAAACCAAAGGTTTCGGCTCAGTTTCTTCGTTCTGAAGTCTTTTTCCTATTCCCTTAATCATAAAAACAGGCTCAGTATGATTTTTACATTCCCATTTTTTATCTGTACTGTCTTAACCTGTCTATCTCTTCTCCGAGAATCTTCATATCTTTTCCGTATTTTTCCCAGTCACCGGATTTATTGGAATTCATTGCAGTATCATATGCATTGATTACGCTCTTTATGGCATCTTCTTTTGTAACAGAATCTGAAGAATTGTCCGAAGGAGAATTTTGCTCAGGCAATACCATTTCATCCGAAAATTCAGTATTAAAGATTTTTTCCAGTGCCGCCTCAAGAGTGTTTTCCATTACAATTCTGTCGTCATAGCACACGATTACCTGCTTAAGTTCAGGAATGGTTCCCGATTCCTCAGAAGCGGTGATATACAACGGTTCAATATATATAAGAGAACTCTTTACCGGTACCACAAGTGTGTTTCCTCTTATTACATTTGAGCCGCCCTGATCCCAGAGAGTAATCTTCTGAGAAATATTCGCATCATTGTCAATTCTGGATTCAATCTGTTGTGTACCATATACATTTTTTCCTTTTGGGAACTGATAGGACACCATCTGACCGTAATTTTCAAAATCACAACTTGCCGCAAACCAGGACTGCATATTTTCCTTACCCTGAAGAGTATATGGAACCATTATTACAAAATTTTCATCAGTCAGAGGCATTTCATCGATTTTGAGCATATTATAATATGGCTCTATATCTCTGATATCTGTATAGTATTTTTCTTTTGCAAATATCCAGGAATCAGACTTATTGTAAAAAGTATTTACATCCTTCACATGGTATTTACCGTAGATTTCTGCCTGAATCTTAAACAGTGTTTCGGGATACACTATATGCTCTCTTATATCCTCAGGCATTTCTCCTTTGTCAAATACCGAAGGATATATTTTCATATAACTTTGTATAACGGGATCTTTTTTGTCCATTACATATATTTTTATATCCCCGTCATATGCATCCACAACCGCCTTGACAGAGTTTCTTATATAATTGATTCCTTCCCTCTTCTGAGCATAGGGGTAATACTTACTTGTGGTATATCCGTCTACAATCCACTTAAGTCTTCCTTCTGCGTCTATCACAAGATATGGATCATTGTCAAATGAAATAAACGGCACTGCCTTCTGTACTCTCTCCGCAACATTTCTGTTTATGAGAAGTCGGCTGTCAGGTTTGATATAATTTGATATAAGCATCTGAAAATCTGAATTTCTTAAAGAAAATACAAATTTGTTCAAAGCATTCATCTGTATACCGCCGGTACCTGTGTACGAATATTCCCTGGCGGTGGAACCGTCTATATAATCTATCTCTCCTATGGCAGAATTCACTATAGAATGCTGATTGTTGGGAATCTCGCCGTAATACAGTCTTGGTTGTGTAATCACCGGTGCATTGCCAAAAGACTCGGGAGGAATGTTATTTATGAGAAACTCCGGCTGACCTTCGGGAGTAACACGGTTTAAAGGACTCATTACCGCTCCGAAACCGTGAGTATATCTGTATACATTATTTGTATAATTGTTCGCTCCCTTATCAAGCCCCGAAAGATTAAGTTCCCTTGCAGAAAGCATAGTAAGGGTTTTCTTTCCGTCAATAGCATATTTTGACACATCTGCATCATTGAACTTATAGAAATTTCGTATACCCTGAAGGGAATTATATGCAGTGATTGTAGAAGCATAGTCGGTAATTCTGACATTATCAAGAACTGTCTTATATTCGTGCACATCTTTTGTAGTCAGATTTGTATCTGCGGGGAATTCCGTTTCAAGCACACCGTCTATATTGTATGCTTTTCTTGTGTATTCAAGGTTATATCCTATATACTCTGATTCCTTTACCGATTCATTTGGCGCTACAATCAATGTCTGGACACCGAATGCAATAAGAGAAACAAGCACATATACCGCCGGATAAACCAAAGCGGTAAGAAGTACATTTTTGTATTTACCTTTCCAGGCAAACACAAGGGATACTATAACAAGCAACAAAAGAAGATATGGTGCCGCCTTATAGAAATTGAGCCACACATTTACATCGGTATATCCCGCTCCCGTTACCCCTGCAACAGAAGAGTAGAGAATTTCTTCCGATATAAATCTGTATGTTATCGCCTTGAACACAAAGAATACCACAATGTTTATCATTATGTGAATCATAGGCTTTTTGTCCGAAAGAAGATTACGGATACCCGCTTCTTCGTCAGATAAATATATAAGTCCGTAGACTGCTATTGTATACAAAGCCGCAAAAAGGCAGATACTTGTACCGCTTGTGACAACAGCATCAAGAAACGGCCTTACAAACACATAATATCCTATGTCATGTCCAAACACAGGATCATTGATGCCAAAGGAAACACTGTTAAGAAAAGGCAGAAATGTATTGTATACATCGTGGCTTATCCTTGTACCTGCAAATATGGAAACAAGCAGGGTAACAATAAGCACCGAACCTTTTTTCTCAAGATAATCCATTGCAGTGCCTCTCATATTGAAGCAGATTTTCTTTATAACCGATGTTGTAATATAAAATATCAGAAACACCAGAACAAAACTTACAACATATGAAACTGCCTTTACAGTGAAGTTTTTGATAAATACATCAAGATACTCCGCTCCCAACTCCTTAATGGAAACAATCTCTCCGTATCCGTAAATAAATGCTCCTGCAATAACCAGGATAACTGCAACAATACCGATAATCCATTTGAGTTTACCCGAAGTTTCCGGCTTTGTATCAGTATTTATAATTCTTCCATCCATATCCTTACCGCCTTTCTTAAATTATATGTGAATATAATATCCACAAAAACCAAATACTACTCACAAGAGAAAACTCTCCGGGAGTGATAATATGAAAAAAACCGTTTTTTATACAATATGCACCTTTCTGACCGGTGCTTTTGTCATAGTGTGGCTGTATGTAATTGCAGACAGGTCTTACCCCAAACCTGAAATCACACCGCCAAAAAATACCCCCTCAGTCACAGAACACCCAATTAAATCCCCCATTCAGAAAACCGTAACCCCTACTTTAAGTCACTATCTTATAAAAAGCACCGACGGAAAAATCGGTATATATTCTGTGTACTCTGACGGACTGACAAAACTTGAAAAAACCCTTGATGTACACCCTGATACCCTGAGAAAACTTGACAAAGAAGAATTTGACAAAGGTATAATCATTAAGGATCCCGAAACACTTTCACACATTATCGAAGATTATGTAAGTTGACAAGATAACAACAAGGGGATGTAAAAAATCAGTTTTTACATCCCCTGCGCATTTTTGAATCAAAAATCTTTAATTATTCTTCGCAATCACAGTCACATTCGCAATCATCATCGCAATCGCAACCGAATGCAAACATATCTGCTAAATCCTCTTCATCCTTGAAGTATATTGCAAAACATTTAAGCAATGCATAGATACCGAGGATTACAGAAGTGTAAACAAGAACATTAACTGTATCTTTTACAACAGCCTTGATTGCAGGAATAACTACAGTTTCTTTCTGAGTTTTTTCGTAATCAAGTTTCTGCTTAGCATAGTTATCTTCTTTTTTGTACTCTTCGATGAAAGCATCAAGTGTCTTTCCGCCTGTAAGCTGATCAACAGGTACGCCATACTGTTCTGCCTGAGTTGTGATTGACGCCTTAAGCATTTCTTCGTAAGGCTTTGCATCTTTCATAGTTGAAGCAAAATCTGTAACTGTAAAAAATGCTCCTGCAACAAAGTTGAGAATAGCAGCAACAAGAACTACGATTGACAAAATCTTTGGCAATGCAGACTTCTTGGATACCTTTTCTTCTTCCATATCTTCATACTGGGGAATGTCAAGTTCTTCAGAAACTGTAGCGTAAGAATCTTCTGTTATTTCTTCTGTTGCTTCTTCTACTGCTTCCTGCTGAGTTTCCAATACTTCATTTTTGTTTTCTTCCATAATGTGCACCTCAAATTCATTAAAATTTAGAATAATTTTCTATACACATACTTTACCACACACTATGGCTTTTGTCAACAAAATACCTGTACTCAACACGAAATGTTTACAAAAAATTTATTTATACATTTTACACAAAAAACAAGCGCGATTTTTGAGTAATTTTTCCGTCATAATCCCGTTGGAAATTGTTGATTTTTGTAATAAAAAGTGATATGATTATTTTTGCAGTGTTTTCGGATGAATACTGCAAATTTTTATCACAAGAACGGAATTTTTGATATGGTATTTTCGGGCACAACATTTTTGTTTTATTTTTTGCCGATAACAACACTTATTTACCTTGTTTCGCCAAAAAAAATTAAAAATTTCATACTGTTTATATCAAGTCTTGTATTCTATGCATGGGGAGAACCGGTTTATGTATTCCTTATGCTTTTTTCACTGATTGTAAATTTCAACATAGGCAAGGCTATGACCGACGAGGATGAATACTTTGTTCCCCGTAAACTGAATATTTTCAAAAGGGAAATTATCCTTACAAGAAAAAGACTTCTTGTAAGTTCGGTGGTATTCAATCTGGCTGTTCTTTTTGTATTTAAATATACAAATTTTGCCATTTCAATAATAAATACCATCCCTTTTGTAAACATTCCTCTGACAAATATATCTCTGCCTGTAGGTATTTCCTTCTACACATTCCAGATTATATCATACATTGTGGATGTATACAGACAGGATGCAAAGGTTCAGAACAGTTTTATAAAATTCGGAACATACATTTCTCTCTTTCCCCAACTTATTGCCGGTCCCATTGTACGATACAATGAAATCGAGGCTCAACTTGAAGAAAGAAGTGTAACATTCTCAAAATTGTCATCGGGTATTTCCCGATTTGTATGCGGTCTTATGAAAAAAGCCATCCTTGCCAACAGTATGGGCGCAGTGTTTGACAGAATTACCGCAGGTGGAATTGGTGAAATTTCCGTGGTCAATGCCTGGGTGGGAATAATAACATTTACATTCCAGATATATTTTGATTTTTCAGGTTATTCTGATATGGCTATAGGTCTTGGAAAGATATTCGGATTTGAATTTTCCGAAAATTTCCGCTATCCCTACACATCAAAGAGCGTAACGGAATTCTGGAGAAGATGGCATATGTCCCTTGGAAGCTGGTTCCGGGATTATGTATATATTCCTCTTGGCGGAAGCCGTGTCAGCACGAAACGTCATTTCCTGAATATCC
>JAZSJF010000424.1:0-5638 GCA_045534195.1 Clostridia bacterium
GGGGCTTTTACTATGTAAAAACCTCCGAGGGTGTTATAGAATGCAGAGCAAGGGGTAATTTCAGAAAAAAAGATATTACTCCCTGTGTAGGCGATATAGTTGATATATCCACAGAAGGGGATTCACTTGGATATGTTATAAATATACACCAAAGAAAAAACAGTTTTATAAGACCGCCTATAGCAAATGTAGATACCTTTGTTATAGTTTTTTCTGCAAAGAATCCTGAGCCTGATTTTATGTTTGTGGACAAACTTACCGTAATTGCAAAGAAATACGGAGCGGATGTAATACTTTGTGTAAACAAATCTGATTTGTGCGATGATGATATGATTGACAAAATCAGAAGTGTATACCAAAAGTCCGGGTTTGATATAATCATAACCAGTGCAAAGGACAATGTGGGGATAGAAGAACTTACAGACAAAATCAAAGATAAACTCACTGCATTTTGCGGATTTTCGGGAGTTGGTAAGTCATCCATTCTATCCAGAATTACGGGAGAACAACTGGAAACCGGTGATGTGAGCAAAAAACTCAAACGAGGTAAACACACCACAAGATGTGTAGAACTTCTTGAGTATAAAGAAAACAGTTTTCTTGCAGATACTCCCGGATTCAGTAATCTTGAAATTTCTGTTATGGGAATAAAGAAAGATGAACTGGAAAATCTTTTCCCTGAGTTTGAACCTTATCTTGGAGATTGTTATTTCACCGGATGCTCTCACAGAAAAGAAAAAGGCTGTGCAGTGACAGAGGCTTTGAATAACGGTGAAATTTCACCCGAAAGATATGAAAGTTATGTGGAGTTCTATGATAAATTAAGTAAGATAAAAGAGTGGGATTAAAAGGAGGATTAGTTATGATATTGTCACCATCTATTCTTGCGGCGGATTTTTCACGCCTTGGAGAAGATATCAAAAAGATAGAAAATGCCGGTGCACAGTGGGTGCATATAGATGTTATGGACGGACATTTTGTGCCGAATATTTCCTTTGGTCCTCTTGTGGTGGATTGTGTATCAAAAATAAGCAATATCGTAAAAGATGTGCATCTTATGATACAGAATCCCGAAAAATATGTAGACGCTTTTCTCAAAGCGGGCGCCGACATTATAACAGTACATCACGAAGCGGATATGGACTATGAATATGTAAAAAACGCTGTAAAAAATGCAGGGAAATTGCTTGGTATTTCAATCAAGCCAAAAACCGATGTAAGTGAAATAAAAAAATATCTTGATGATGCTGATATGATTCTTCTTATGAGTGTTGAACCGGGATTTGGCGGACAGAAATTTATGCCTGAATCAATCGAAAGAGCAAAGGAAATCAGAAAGATATATCCTGAGGGATATCTCCAGATTGACGGCGGAATAAATCTTCAGAATGCACCATTGGTAGTTGAAGCCGGTGTAAATGTGCTTGTTGCAGGTTCAAGTGTATTCGGTGCAGAAGATATTGATTATACAGTAAAAGAATTTATCAGATTATAATAAAGCGGTGTAGTAATGAAACGAAGAGCAGTTATTATATCCGGCGGGGAAATCAATGATTATTCATTTTACAAAGATTATATAAAAGAAAATGACTATATCATATGTGCCGACGGGGGTAGCAGACATATAAATAAACTTGGTATAAATGTAAATCTTTTTCTGGGGGATTTTGATTCCTGTGATTTCGACTCTGTAAAAAAAGGAGAGTATTTTTCCCATGCAGAGATTCTTAAGTTCAAAAAAGAAAAAGATGCTACCGATACACAGATTGCAATATATGAAGCAATAGAAAGAGGATATGGAAATATATCTGTCATTGCCGCATTCGGCGGAAGAATTGACCATATGATGTCAAATATTTATCTTTTGAAATTTATCAGTGAAAATGGAGCAGAGGGAGAACTGGTTGATGAAAGAAATACTGTCAGATATTATTCGTCGCCATTTACCATATCAAAAAAAGAGGGATTTTATATATCATTTCTTCCTTTCGGGGGATGTGTCGGAGGATTAAGTCTTTCGGGGCTTAAATATCCGCTTACAAATCATACACTCAATCCCGGTGACAGTATATGTATAAGCAATGAATTTCTTGAAGATGAAGCGAAGATAGATTTTGACTCAGGAGAAATCCTTATGTTTTTATCAAAGGACTGAAGGGTGATAGGATGAAAGGCAAAGTTTTTCAATGGCTAAAACTTAATATCGGCAAAAGTTTTTCTTATGTGGTACTCCTTGCTTTTTTGGGTATGTGTTCATCTGTTGTGGAACTTCTGTTTGTTGTTGCGGGCAAAAATCTTGTCAATGCAGCAGTATCAGAAGGTGAATCTATGATGATGGCGGCAATATCTCTCGGAGCGCTTCTTGTTTTGAGCCTTTTTATCAATTCACTTGTTTCATTTGTTGATATGTGGCTTAGCAATCATCTTGAAAGAAAAATAAAAACGGGTATTTTCAAAAGACTTCTTGATAAAGACTACCTTTCACTGAATAGTTATCATACCGGAGATATCCTTACACGAATTGATTCTGATGTAAATGTAATTGTATCGGGAGTTGTTTCGATTATTCCGGCATTTGTGATTTTTGCAACACTGATTGCAGGTGGGATGATACTTTTGTATGATATTGCACCGCGACTTGCTTTGTTTATAATAATCCTTGCACCTTTGATGGCAATCTTTGCAAGAATATATTCCGTAAAGTACAAAAAAGTACATAAAGCAGTTCAGAGAAAGGATGCAAAGACAAAATCATTTCTTCTCGAAGCAATGCAGAATGTCCTTGTGATAAAGGCATTTGACAGACAAAAAGAAATATGGTCAAAGTCATACAGCCTTTATGATGAGCTCTACAGAATAAAGATGAAAAGAACAATATTAAGTCTTATTGCGAATGCAGGTATATTTCTGTTTTTTAATGCAGGATATTATCTTTCTTTTGCATACGGAGTATTTCTCATAAATGCAGGGGTTATCCTTTTTGGTGATCTTGTTGCAATACTTGGACTTGTATCCAATATTCAGGAGCCCTTTAAATCCGTTTCATCTCTTATTCCTCTGTATTTTTCTATGATTGCATCTGCAGAGCGTATAGTTGAAATTGAGGATATGGCTGAAAGTACAAAAATAGATAATCAGATTGACGACTTTGATGCAATTGTCTTTGAAAATGTAACATTTGAATATGATGATACAGACAAAGTGGAAAATATATCTTTCAGAATCCCCAAAGGCAGTTTTGCCTCTGTTACAGGTGAATCCGGTTCGGGAAAGACAACTGTTATCAAACTTCTTATGGGTGTGATTACACCAAAAAGCGGAAAAATTTATCTTGAAACAAAAAGCGGAAATGTTGATGTAGAAAATTGGGGAAAACATCTTTTTTCATATGTACCTCAGGGAAATCTTCTGTTTGCGGGAACGATTCTTGATAATATATGCTTTTTTGATAACAACCCTGACAGAAAAAAAGCAGAGGATGCCCTTAAGTGTGCAGATGTGTGGGAATATATTTCATCCCTGGATAACGGTATGGATACTTATATCGGTGAAAACGGTGAGGGATTGTCAGAAGGACAGGCACAGAGAATAGCCATTGCAAGAGCAATATATAATGATGCAAAAATTATTATTCTCGATGAGGCTACATCTGCTCTTGATGATAAAACAGAAAAAAATGTGCTTTCAAATATTTCAGAAGATAAATCCAAAACCCTTGTGGCAATAACACACAGAAAAGCCGCAATGGATATAAGTGATATGGATATAAAGTTATATTCCCTTAATCGATAAAACAGAGAATGTAAAAAAACTCCGGATTGCAAAAAGGCATAGAGAAAGCCAAAATCAAAGTTCTGAAATCACAACAAAACTTATAAATTACTCCTCATGTGGGAAATATTACATTTTTATGTAATATTTCCTCTTTTTTTGTTAATTCTTATTAGTATATGAACTTGGCGACATACCGGTATATTTTTTGAAATCTCTGGAGAAGTCATATATGTTTATATATCCAAGATTAAGTGCCACATCTGTGATTGATGAGTAGTCAGATTTAAGCATTTCCTTTGCTTTTCTGATTCTCAGTGTGTGTATATATGTGATAGGGGACATATTGAAGTATTCTGTAAATAACTTTCTGAAATATACAGTGCTTACTCCTGACAGTTGTGCCAGATAATCATTTTTTATATTTTCGCGGAAGTTTTCTGCTATATAATCAATGGCAGGTTGAATCTTCCTTATTTTACTGGAGGGGATATATTTCTTTTCCACTGATGAAAACAAATCAAGAAGTATGTCATATGTACCTCTGATACATTCAGGGATATACATAGGACTTTTTATAAGTCTTTTTCTTTCCATTATCTTTATTTTGTCAAGGATTTTTTCCATATCTGTTGGCTTTATGGATATGAGGCGGTTGTACTCGTAATCCATTTCGAATTCTATTGCCACAAAACTGCCTGCTTCAATACACTTCCATTCATAAGACAATCCCATGGGGAGAATTATGGCAGTATCTCCCTTTGATACAAAGGTTTCGCCGTTTGAATAATAGTGAGTTTCACCTTCGGTTTTTATGATGATTGACCAGCGTTCTCTTTTTGTTCTTTTTCCTGATGCATTTTTTCCGCTGTATGATGTGGCAATTGAGCGTATGTTTTTTATTATTAAATTTGATAAGATATCTTCATACATTTTTTAATCACCCAACCCATATTAGTTATAATTAGAATATCATACAAAAATATACAAGTCAAGAATTGTATCAAATATGATAAAAATATCGTTTTTGATATTTACAGATAAATGTTTTTTTGTTAGTATAACGAAAAATTAAAAAATATCAGGAGGAATTATTATGTCTTTATCATTTGCAAAATCTCCGTCTCCGATTTTGGTTTCAGTTATTACCGAAGAAACAAAAAAAGCAGCAATGGCAGCAATAACCAATTCTATCTACAATGGTGCAACGGGAATAGATTTACATCTTTCCTGTATGAAAGAAGAGGAAAGAACCGTTGATGCAATAAAGCAGATTGTAAATATGTGTAAGGTTCCTATCCTTGCACTTAACTACGATGTGGATATAAACAGAGAAGTATACCCGTCCGCGGAAGAGCAGAGAATAGACATTCTTCTCAAGGCTGCAGAAGCGGGAGTTGCCTGTATAGATTTTCAGGGATACACTCTTGACAGAGAGTCAAAGTATGGTTTCCGTCAGGAGTTTTCTCATATGAACTATTCTTTTGTTAAAGAAAATCCCCGGGAAGTTGTAATGGATGATAAAGTTATAGAGAAACAAATGGAACTTTTTGAGAAAGTTCGTCATATTGGCTCGGAAGTTCTTCTTTCTTGCCATCCGGGAGTGGTAATGAGTGCAGAACAGGTGGTTGATCTTGCATTATTCCTTGAAAAGAGATGCCCTGATGTAATAAAGATTGTAACTCTGACAAGAAACGAAGATGACCTTATAGAAGGCATAAAGGCAATGAGTATGCTCAAAAAAGAAGTAAAAACTCCCGTTAGTTATCATATGTCAGGTCAATGGGGCAAACTTTCCAGAGTAATTAATCCTGTTCTTGGCGGTCATATTGCATTCTGTAATGACAGATTCAATACAGGCAGTGAT
>JAZSJF010000288.1:0-2782 GCA_045534195.1 Clostridia bacterium
GGTATCGGACTTGCAGCGCCTCAGGTAGGTATACTCAAAAGAGTGGTAGTTATTGATATCGGTGATGATGGCCCGGGATATCTGGAACTCATAAATCCGGAAATAACTGCAATGGACGGACTTCAGTCATCTGTTGAAGGATGTTTGAGCGTACCCGGAAGATACGGGGAAGTACCAAGACCGCAAAAGGTGGTAGTATCATATATTGACCGTAACGGTGACGGATACGAACTTATCGGTGACGGACTTCTTGCTACTTGTCTTTGTCACGAGTTAGACCATCTTGACGGCAACCTTTTTGTAGACAGAGCAACTAAATTCTACACCAAGGAAGAACTTGAAAAGGATGAATAATATGAGAATAATGTTTATGGGTACACCTGAGTTTGCAAATTACTCTCTGGATGCCCTTGTTGAAGAAGGCTACGATGTATGTGCAGTTGTAACCCAGCCTGACAAACCCAGAGGAAGAGGCCATAATATGGCTCATCCTGATGTGTATCTTAAGGCAGAAGAATATAATATTCCCATCTATCAGCCGGAGAATTTAAAAAGAGAAAATTTCGAAGATATACTTACATCAGTAAATCCGGATATTATAGTGGTAACTGCTTACGGAAAGATTTTGCCTGAATATGTGCTCAACTATCCGAAATACGGATGTATAAATGTACACGGCTCACTTCTCCCCAAATACAGAGGAGCAGCACCTATGCAGTGGGCAATTATAAACGGCGAAACTAAAACCGGAATTACCATTATGTATATGGAAAAGGGACTTGATACCGGGGATATGATTATAAAAGAAGAAGTGGAAATCACTTTTGATGATACCTATGAAACCCTCCACGATAAGATGGCTTGTTTAAGTAAGCCTGTTCTTATAAAAGCCTTAAGACTTATAAAAGAGGGAAAAGCAGAAAGAGAAAAACAGGATGACAGACTTTCCTGTTATTCTCCGATGATTGACAAAAACACTGCAAAAATCGACTGGACAAAATCAGCCCGGGATATATCAAATCTTATAAGAGGATTGAATCCTTTCCCGAAAGCATTCACAACTTTTGAAGGAAAAGGACTTAAGATTCTCAGGGCATTTGCTATAGAAAAAAATTATTCCGGTAAACCGGGAGAAATCATTGAGGTAAACAAAAACAGTTTTGTTGTATCCTGCGGTGATAATACATTTCTTGAAGTATTGTCCATTCAGCCGGAAGGAAAGAGAGTTATGCCGGTTGAAGAATACCTCAAGGGAAACAGAATAGAAAAAAATACTTATTTAGGGTGACATTATGCAAAATCCCAGGAAATTAAGTCTTAATATACTGCTTAATATCGAAAAAAACTCATCATATATAAATATAGAACTTGATAATGCACTAAAAAAATCAGAACTTTCTTCCCTTGACAAAAGATTTGTTACGGAACTTGTTCACGGTGTGACAAAGTGGAAGATTTATCTGGATTATGTTATTTTTCTCTATTCGGGAATAAAGAAACAAAAAATGTCCGATGTGTGTCTTAATACTCTCCGTCTTGGTGTGTATCAGATTTTGTTTCTTGATAAAGTTCCTGATTCTGCCAGTGTGAATGAAAGTGTAAAACTGGTAAAAAAATCGCCGAATCCAAGGATTCCGGGATTTGTCAACGGGATTTTGAGAACTGTGATTCGTAACCGTGACAAGATAGAACTTCCAAAGGATAAAACAGAGTATCTTTCTGTTAAATATTCATATCCGACAGAAATAACAGATGTTCTTGTTTCTCTTTTAGGATTTGATGAGTGTGAGCAGTTTATGAAGGCACAGTGCGAAAGGGCATCTGTATATCTTAGATGTAACAAAACAAAAATCACCCGTGATGAACTTCTGGAAAAACTGAAAGATAAAATAAAGGCTACTGCTTATGAAAACAGTATTTTTCCTGCACTCGATTACTGTATCAGATCAGAAAAGATGACAAGTCTTTCTGATATGGATGAATTCAACAAAGGATACTTCTATGTTCAGGATATAAGTTCTTCAGTGATAGGTGAGGTAATGAATCCGAAAAAGGATTCTCTCGTAATAGATGTGTGTGCGGCGCCCGGTGGCAAAACCACACATATTGCAGAAAAAATGGAAGGAACCGGTAAGGTTATAGCCTTTGATAAGCATCCTCACAAAATCAGACTAATAGAAGATAATGCAAAAAGACTCGGTCTTGATAATATCAGTGCTATGTGTTTTGATTCAAAAAACACCTCCGCCGATATTATAGAAAAGGCAGACTATGTACTGGTTGATGCTCCGTGTTCAGGTCTTGGAATTATTTCAAGAAAACCCGATATAAAATACTCTGTGACAAAAGAAGATATAAAAAATCTTTCAGAAGAGTCATATAAGATTCTTTGCGCATCTTCTCCCTATGTAAAGAAGGGCGGAACACTTATTTTCAGCCTTTGTACCGTTACAAAGGAAGAAAGCATTATGAATGTGGAAAGATTTTTAAAGGAACACAGTGATTTTTATCCGGAAAAAATAGATTGTATAAATATTGACAACGAAGGATATGTAACCCTTCTTCCGCACAGACATATGTGTGATGGATTTTTTGTGTGCAGAATGAAAAGAAAGGATATGTAAAAAGTGGTACAAAACATTACTTCTCCTGAAAAACTGAATCTCAAAGACTTAAGTTATTCTGAACTTGAGGAGTTTGTTGTTGCACTGGGCGAGAAAAAATTCAGAGCAAAGCAGATTTTTGAATAAGTCGGAGGCCAAGCGGTCTTAGGAAGACAATT
>JAZSJF010000384.1:0-3338 GCA_045534195.1 Clostridia bacterium
AGAAAATCTTAGTCTTACGCAATTTTTGGGAATATGCCCGTTCCTCGGTGTTTCCAAAAAAGTAGAAACTGCTTTTGGTATGGGACTGGCGGTTACATTTGTAATGGTTTTGTCAAGTCTTATCACTTTTGCAGTTCACCATTATCTTCTTGTACCATTGAAAATGGAATATCTGCAGACTCTTGCATTTATTCTTGTTATTGCAGTTCTTGTACAGTTTGTTGAAATGGTTCTTGCAAAATTGTTGCCTTCTTTATATTCGGCTTTGGGAATATATTTACCGCTTATAACTACAAACTGTGCAGTTCTCGGTATAGCAATTTCCAATATACAAAATGGATTGACATTATTTGAATCACTGTGGTATTCATTCTGTTCACCCATAGGATTTACTCTTGCAATTGTTTTGTTTGCCGGAGTGAGAGAACGACTTGAGAACTCAGATATTCCTGAATTTTTGAAGGGATTTCCGATTACTCTCATTACTGCCGGTCTTATGTCAATGGCATTTCTCGGTTTTCAGGGATTATCATTTTAAGGAGGAGAAGGTATGGAAAGCATAGTTATTCCGTCAGTTATACTTGGCGGACTGGGACTTTTGTTTGGTTTACTTCTTGCATTTGCATCAATTATTTTTAAAGTAGACACAGACGAAAGAATAGATGAAATCACCAACCTTCTTCCCGGAGCAAACTGCGGAGGATGCGGTTTTGCAGGTTGCAGTGCCTTTGCAAAAGCAATTGTTGACGGCAAAGCATCTGTATCAGGGTGCAAGGTTGTAAGTGAAGAAAATATGGAAAAAATTTCTTTGGTTATGGGCGTTGAATGTACTAAAGAAGAAAGAAAAGTTGCTTTTGTCAATTGTTCCGGAAAATGCGGTGTTTCACAAGATAAATATGAAATTTTTGGCGTTGATGATTGTTTGACTGCATACACATTAAGCGGCGGACCAAAGAAGTGCTCATATGGTTGCATGGGACTCGGAAGTTGCGTAAGCGTGTGCAAATTCGGAGCAATCAGTATTGTTGATGGCGTTGCTGTTGTGGACGATTCCAGATGTGTCGGTTGCGGAAGTTGTGTTGCTATATGTCCGAAACATGTTATTTCACTTATTCCCGCTACACAGAAAGTAATTGTTGCATGTTCATCAAAGGATAAAGGGGCAGTTGTTAAGGATTATTGCTCTGTAGGGTGTATCGGATGCGGAATTTGTGCCAAAAACTGTGCGCAAAATGCAGTTACAGTCACTGACTTTCTTGCGGAAGTTGATAATGACAAATGTGTTGATTGCGGCATCTGTACAGAAAAATGTCCTAAAAAAATCATAACAAGAAAATAGTTTTCATCGCATTATTTGCGAAATTGGAATCATATAATTAAAAAAACCATTGTTTTTGACATATTCAGTGTCGGAACATTGGTTTTTTTGATATTTTGTGCGATATCTTTTTATATACTTTATTCCGTTAATTTTATATAATTATTAAGACATAAAATTAACAGGAGTGTATACTATGAAAAAGACATTTTTTGCATCTTGTGTCATCGGTAAAGATGAGCACGAAACAGAACAGGATTTTACTCTTGAATACTATCTTATTACCTGCAGAATGAAAGAGAAGGGCAGTGATATATTTACTGATATATACGGCATTGAGGTTATAAAGAAGTACACCGATGCATCGGGTAACTGTGTTTCACAAAAAAGTACGGCATCAAATCTTACAACAAACAAAAAACACATATACACTATGCTTACAACTCTGTACAATCAAAAAATAACCCCTGTGTGCCTGTGCGAAGTAATAGATGATGTTTTTTATGAAGATTCTCTGAACATACTCAATGCATAAAACTCCACTTATCTCTTGCAAAAAAAGATATTATTTACTCTAAACAATATACTGAACCTCTCAAGACCTCTTTTTCAACAGGTTTTGAGGGGTTTTTATTATCAGAAACAAAATGTACAGCGATTTATTTTTGCTTTTTGCGGTATTTTTTTGCATCATATATTACGATGGGTTAAAAAAGAGATAATTATTATATATAAAAACATAAAATAGGTAAATAATCCTTGAATCGTATTTGTTTTTGTGTTATACTATATTGAAATACTTTTATTTGAAGGAGGATGAATGTGAATAAAGCATCGAATGTCAAAAAATCAATATGCATTGGATTGTTTCTGATTGCATCATTTCTGTTTAATATAGTTCCGCATTCATATTCTCTGTTGATGTATTCATTACTTGCAATATCATTTGGAGTTGTGTCATATTTTTCGAGCGCAGTTACACTTTTGGTATGCAGTGCAATATCATATCTATTTGTTTTATTATCATATTGTATCACTGTTCCGGGAAAGGAAGTTTTTTACGAAGCATTCAGAGTTTTTCTCTTTGTATGCCCGGTATCTTTTTTTGCCGGATTTGCAATTAAAAAGAAATACGATTTTCACACATTGTATACAGGCTCAAATCTGATTTTTGTACTTGCGATTATGTTGCATATAATGAAACTTGTTATGATAGATAAAGTGAGTATTGTTCAGAGTTATATACGTATTCCGTTCAGTCTTATGATGAATACGGCAAATATGTCCGATATCCCGTATCTTATTGCAGGGCAGGGGATAGACAGTGATGTTATCAACTACATTGTTAATTCAATTGTATCTTCGTTGCCGTCAGTGATTATTATATTTTCAATGATTTTGACTTTTGTTTTTATATTTGTTTTGAAAAAGATAATCAGACTGTTTGACAGCGAACAGAATTTTTCAAGTCTGGTTCCGTTTTCTCATTTGAAACTCAAACGAAGAACCGTACTTACGTTGTTTGTTTTGTATCTGGTTTCCATATTTCTTTCAGGCACATCCGGAATAGTAGTCGGAAACATAATATCTATTTTAATTGTAATGTGCATGGGATGCGGTCTTTCTCTGATAGATTTTTATTTCAAAAAGGCCATAAGAAACTGGGTAATAAGAGTTTTTATATATTTAACAGGATTTGGAATTATATCTTTGCTTTTTGCACTTCTGCCTTTTGTCAATCCGCTTATGCTTATTGCTCTCGTAGGGATGATTGATGCAAGCAGAGATTTCAGAAAAATTGACAAATTTGATATCAAAATTATCTTCAAATAATTAAAAGGAGGAAACGGAATGAACCCGAGAAAAATACTCAAATCAACTTTAATAAATAAATTTTTCTATCTTTGGGTTATCTTTTTGTTTTCTGCGGCAACATTTTTGTTTGATTCCAAACTGGCTCTTGTAGAGAAGAAGTTTTTTTTATTATTGTTGATTGTTTATATCATATCAGGTTTTGTCA
>JAZSJF010000211.1:0-2523 GCA_045534195.1 Clostridia bacterium
TTGATAATACTTTTTTCATTCTCTTTGAACTCCTTTCTGTTGACATATCATTAATTAGTCATTATAATTCAATTATACCATAAAATATTTGCAAGTAAAGTGACAATATTTGCAGATATCAGTAATATATTGATATCGGAGGGACAAAATGAGAAAACAAATCATAAAACCAAATATATCAAAGACACTTATACGAATAAGCTGGAACAAAACAAGAGAAAATCAAACGGAATGCGGCACACATATCCACGATGAATACGAACTGACAACCTGTGTCTACGGAAGCATACTGTACACAATAAATGATAAGGAATATCTGGTCAGAGAAGGCGATGTGATTTTTGTAAACAGTAATGTCCCCCACTCTACAATCGCTATGGAAAACACCTATTATATCCCTATTATACTGAGAGGAGAAACAGATAACAAAAAACTGTTTTATCACGACACATTCAGATTTATGGAACAAGATGCAGTACTTATGAAAAAGGATACCAATGCGGCACAAGAACTGTACGAATGTATTGTTACGGCTAAGAATGACTTTTCGGAGAAGAAGCCTTTTTATGAAGAATATGTAAAGGCTGATACAAAAAAACTTCTTGCAATAATGTATCGGTATTCTCTTATCACAAATACAAATGATGAATCCATCCGCGAAAAAACAAAAAGGATTTTTCCTGCTATTGAGTATATACATCACAACTTTCAAAATCATATATCACTTGATGAAATAAGCAAAATAATCAATGTTGACAGATCACATTTCTGCAGATTGTTCAAATCCAATCTCGAAATATCATTTGTGGATTATCTTAACGCACTGAGAATAATGTATGCAGAAAAATTGTTGATGGCAGAAGAATATTCCATAGAGCAAATTTCAAGGATGTGTGGATTTTCAACTCCCGAATATTTTGGCAAAGTATTCAAAAAACTTAAATACTGCTCACCTACAGATTACAGAAAATACAAATCCCCAAACAATTTAGCAAAAACGGTTATTGATATTAAATCCAATTAGAAATACTTTAACAAAAATATTAAATTTTATAAACATTTTATTACATCCATTGACCTTGGGGAATCTCTATGATAAAATTTTGGAAAAGGAGGTTTATACATATGAAAAAAAGATTTTTATCAATTGCACTTCTTATCACTTTATTATTCACATCCTGTTCCAAACCGGCAGAAAATACAGAGGGGGTAACAGACAATACTGAAACAAAGATTGAGGATACCGCCTGTGATTTCTACAAAAATATGTATACTTCAAAAACACGCCCTATCGCCCTTATGATTGACAATGACAACGAATCTGCAAGACCTCAGATAGGACTTGAAGACGCCTACATAGTATACGAAATTATCGTAGAAGGCGGCTCAACAAGATTTATGGCACTCTTTAAGGACAATCTTCCCGAAAAGGTAGGTCCGGTAAGAAGTTCCAGACATTATTTCCTCGACTACGCTATGGAAAATGATGCAATATACGCTCATGCGGGCTGGAGTCCAAAAGCGGCAAATGACATAAAGGCACTGGGAATAAACAACATCAACGGAATTATCGGTGACGATGGTGTAAACTACTGGAGAGATAACACTTATGACCGCAGTTGGCATAATCTTTATACTTCCATAAAGAAACTCTCCGACCATGCGAAAGACAAAAAAGGCTACAGAATGGAAACTGAAGAAAAGCCTCTTATAGAGTATTATACAAATGACACAGAACTTACGGGAACAGAAACAAATGTTGTCAATGTTTCCTACTCTCCATACTATAAAGTAAGTCTTAAATACAACTTTGAAACAAATATGTTTGAACGATACATAAACTCAAAACCGCATACTTCACAGACGGGAAATATATTTGGATTCAAAAATGTTATTGTTTATCAGGTACAGAATTTCGACCTTCCCGATACAGAAAACAAAGGCAGACAAGACCTTAAGAATATCGGTTCGGGTTCGGGATACTATCTCTCAAACGGTATCAAACAGGAAATCAAGTGGGAAAAGAGCGAAAGATCGGGAAAAACAAAGTTTACTTATGCTTCAGACGGTTCTGAACTTAAAATCAACCCCGGAAATACTATGATACAAATCGCTCCCACAACATACGAAATCACATTTGAATAATTTAAATGCAAAAACAATGGGGCTGTAAAAATCTATTTTACAGTCCCTGTTTTTATATTGAGGAAATAGGAAAAAGACTTCGTGATAGAAGAAACTGAGCCGAAACCTTTGGTTTCGGGTTACCCGAAGGCGTACGTGTGTACGTCGAGAGGCGAAGTTTATTCGATGTAGGGACAGGTGTCCTCGCCTGTCCGTTTAAAAGGCACAAAAAAAGAGGAAATATTACATAAAAATGTAATATTTCCCACATAATGAGTAATTTATAAGTTTTGTTGTGATTTCAGGGCTTTGATTTTAGCTTACTCTATACCTTTTTGCGATCTGGAGTTTTTTTACATTCCTTTTATATTACATATCCTTTCTCATTCTCTCAATAAC